>DATAWG010000068.1 GCA_036267355.1 Pirellulales bacterium
TCGACTTCGACTTCCACGGCAACGCTGTTCATAACGCACCTTGTAGGGCTGCTTGACCGGAATGCCCCGACCCGCATCTAATCCTAAGCAGCCGAGCAAGCCCGGTTCCGCCGCGTCAGGCACTCAGAAACGGAAGAGCCAAATCCTTGACGCTAAAAAGTAGCGGTCACTCCCATAAAATCGAAAAGTTTTTTCCGCAGCCGCGGCAAGTCACCCATTGCCGCGAAGTCTCCTCGTCGAGCCGGACGCTGCGGCGGGTCCGATGCGATGCACTGCCGCAATCGCTGCATCGCGGACGGATCGCGCGGATGCATGGCAATTCCCGCGGTCGCGCGAATTGTTCGGCATCCTGCCGACTGCGGTTCATTCGTCGTCGTCCTGATCGATCGGTTCAATGAACGACTCGGGCAATCCCAATACCTCGACTTCCGCGGACGACAAGAAAACGCGGGTGACGTTGAACGCCGCAGCCTGTTCGGCCATCGGGTCCGCTTTGGTTTCGGCGATCGCCTTTTCCCGTGCGTTCAACACTTCGCCGCCGCGCCGCTCGACTTCCACAAGCTGGACTGCCTCGGGCTTGCAATAGTCGCGCAGCTCGGGAGAAACGAATCGCCACCAATGCCACGAGCGACGAAAGACACGCGGCCATGATTCGTTTTCGAGCCCGGCAATCGCTTGCCGATCGCTCGCCGCCTTCTCCAATGCCGCCGGTGAAAGCAAGCCGCCCCGGTCGAGTGCTTCCGCTTCGCGCACGTCGTTCATGTCGGCGGTTGACTCGTCCCAGAATGTCAGCAACTTTTCGTCGGCTTCAAACTTCCACCACGCCCAAGGTCGTCCGAGCTTGTCTGCATGCTCGGCCAACAGTTCATCGCGGAAGTGTTCCCACGCCAGCCGCATTTCGTCGAGCATATCGGCCGGCCAGCCGCCTTTCGGCTCGCGCCCCCACACACAGCGAAACACGTCGAGCCCGTAGCGGAGAAAATCCTTGTGGTCGGCGGTCCACTCACGACGGGCAACGTGGCGTCGATTGATCTTGGGCATGGCGTTTAGTTCCTTGTTCCAGGCCGCCGGGGTCCGCGATGCTCGGCCGGCGGTTCAATGTCGAGCCCCAACTCGCGGACGGTCAATCGAAAAGCGTTCATACTCTGCCGCTCAGACGCCGCGGCGGGATTCTCTCGCGTCGCGCCGGTCTTGCCGGGCACGAGCAAGCCATCGCGGGCGATGATCTCACGAGCGGCCGCCGCCAAGTCGAGCATGCGGGCGGCATGTTCCAAAAGCCGTAGCTGGTGGTCTGACTCAATCGAAAACTCGTCATTCACGGCCCGCCAGAACGCTTTGCCGGCCTTTTCCAGCACGGCAGGCGATTTGGGACGAGCGGTTTTCGGCATGGCATTCATGGATCGCCTCAGTTCCTTGGGGTGAAAAATGGTCGCCGGTCGCTAACAGGCTGTTTGGGGCAACGCTCAAATGCGTTCGGCTGGGGAACGGTCCGCCGAGGGCCTCAGCGCCACAAAATTGCCCCCCCCTGCCTATCGCTCCGCTGCCGGCTGTTGGTCATGGCGGTCGTCATGCGTCTGCGCTCTCGCGGGCTTCGCCGTGGTTTTTCGTCAACGGATGCAACGGATGGAACGGATGTTGATTTCCGCATAACTCTCTCCCGTGCGCGCATAAGGCGTGAACCCGGAAGTTCCATCCGTTCAATCCGTTCCATCCGCGAGTAGTCCAATACCGCGATAGATAGGTCCGTTGCTTGTGAATCGTTCTAAGCCGCGCTCTGTCATAGACATACCGAAACGGCGGCCGCTAATTGGATGTTCGCCGGCTGCTTTGGCCCACTCGACATAGGCCGCATAAAGTGTGCTCGCACGGCATGTGGCTATTTGGGTAAGATGGCAGCAATCCCTCAAAAATGCCCCAATGCTGTCCATTTCAGAGCGGTATCCGCCGGTGGCTTCGGTCACTTCGGACGGTTCGCCGAGCCCGTCTGCTTGCCACTCGCCGCACCCTAAAAGCATCCAATTAAGGATGCCAGACGCCTCGGTCTGAAGCCGCTCGCACATATCGGTGACGGCTTCCGAATCGCTGATAACAGCGTCGAAGGGAATCATCTTGATGCGCCGCCAAATGGCATGGTCGGTGCCTTTAATGATTGGTCGATGGTTCGTTCCAAACCACAATTTATGCGTCGGCTGAAACTCCCAAAAGTTCTCGCGCATCCGCCGAGCCCGGATCGCATCGCCGCCGGAAAGTTCCTTTGCCATCGATTCGGCCAGCCGCTTGCCCTCCTCGGTTTCAATGACGACGGCGAGCCGCATGCCGTACAAATCAGTCAACCCGGTCGGATGCGATGCGCCATCCTTTTGCATCAACACTTCGGCCGAGAGCTTCGTTGCATAGTCGGTGCCCATCGTCGAAAGCATGGCGTTCAGGAATGTCGATTTTCCATTAGCGCCGCTGCCAAAAAGGAATGCCAACACGTGATCGCGGACGACGCCGGTCAATGAATATCCGGCCAGCCGTCGCAGAAATCCCTCGATCGACTTGCGGCCGTTGCTGATTTTTGACAACCCGGAAAGCCATAATTTGCAATCCGCAGACGGGTCAAAAATCGTCGGGCATAGCTTGGTTATCAGATCTTCGCGCCGGTGCGATCGCAGCCGTTGGGTTTGCAAATCGAGCGTGCCATTGCAGACGTTGAACAGCCAGCCGTTCGCGTTGAGTTCTTTAACCTCGACCGCGATTCCCGGTTCGGAGCGTGCCATCAAAAGCATGGCCAGGATGCCGCGATTGCTCGCGCTGTATTTCGCGAACCGCAAGATGGCCTCTTGCATCCCGTAATCGCATTGCTCCAATTCGGCAGCGGCCACTTTCCAGATTGCATCGGCACATTGCTTGGCCAACGCCTCAATGCGCGTGCCTTCGTCAATCGCCCATCGCTTACCATCGAAGACGAGCCATTTTCGCCACGCCGCGACATACCGAACGTCTTCGCCAAACATGCGGATGAATCGCCGGCCGTTGCTCAGGTCGGTTTGTCCGTCGCTCTGCCGAATCGGTGGAATCTGCCCGGCCGCCACCAGTGGAATTGGCGGTTTGCGCCGACGCCTTGGCCTGTCGCCTTGCTCCGCGATGGTATATTCGGCTTCCGCCGCCTCGTCCGCTGCCCTTTCGGCTTCCGCGTCAACCTGGTCGGTCGTTTGGACGAGCTGCAGCGAGAGCACCTTGGCTTGCTCCGCGTCGATCATGCCGAGCCCGCGCAAAAATCGCTCCCGGTCGCTGGCCTTGTCGGGGTTGATCGCATCGCGGTGCACTTCATTGCCGGCCGCATCGGACGCGATAACGAGCCGGCTGGCTTTGCCGTTCGCCGGCGCCACGTTGAAAACGACTTGTTTCATCGGCCGGTCCTCCGTGCCTTGACCCGGTGTTGAATCGCGTGTTGCGTTGCCCGTCGAATTGCTGGCGGGATTTTTTCCGGGTCGCCTTCGGGCCGCGCGGATAGAGTCAGTTCCTCCGGGCTTAATCCGCCGTCGTGCGGATTCCAGGGTTTTAAAAGCTCCTCCGTCGGCGGGCATCGCGACGGACGAGCCGGTGCTCGCGGTGCGGAGATTTCCTTTGCCAGTGCGAGCAGTACATCCGTCGCCACGTCCGTATAGCTGGGATTGAAAAACCGCTCTGCCGCTTCGTCGGCTTGCTCGCGAGTGAGTTTCAGAAACCGGTGTAGCCCGCATGCCAATGCGGCCGATCCGCCGATGGTGCGAGTGTTCTTTCGCTCGCGCGCATCGGACCATTCCGCCGCGATTCGGTCCTCCAAATCGTTCAGCCGCCCATGTTGCTTGACGGTGAAAAGTGCCGCCGCGATTTCGTTATTCATCGGCTTGACCTCCATCGGCCATCGCGCCGATAACAAGCCCGCGAGCTTCGCGCCATCGACGCCGGGCTGCGGTGTAGAGCAACTTGGCGATGTAGCGGCCGGCCCGTTGGTGGTCGCCGGCCATGATGATTGGCAAGCCCATCGCTATCCAACCGATGCAAGAGCCGATCGCGGCCGTGGGCGTGATCTTGCTTCGCCACTGGCCGGCCTCGATTTCCGGCCAAGTCGCTTCGATGACAATCGCCCGCGTTGGATAGGCCAGCAGTCGCAACACTTCGCGGTCGAACCGTTCGCGCTCTTGGCCGATGCAGCTGAGCAAATCAGATAGCGACTTGCGTTCGATGGCGACAACTGGTTCCAACCCGCGAACCGAATAATCGCCGGTCGTCAGCGTGCCCGGCTCGACTTGAAGCGGTGCCAGGTCAACCGGCAATTGCTCGCGGGTGTCGATGATGGCGACAACGGATTCAGCCGCGAGTTCGGCGGGAATAATGGAGCGTGTCATCGTGCGGCCTCCGAAAAGAGGTCGCGCTGATGCTTGCCTTCAATGTGCCGCTCGGCTTCCCACGGTGGGAGAAAATGCCACGCTGGCAATTGCTGACGGTTCTCTTCCGCCATGCGTTGAAGTCGCTCGCGCCTCAATCGCTGGGCGTCGCGCTCAAGATAGCCGACAGTTTCGGCCGGCGGGAAATTTAGTCGATCTCGGCTAAACTTGCCTTTGCGTTTCGATCGTGGTAACATGTTTTTCTCCGGTCGGTATCGAATCACGAAAGCGCCCCACGCCAGCAAGCAACGGGGCGTTTTTCGTTGGGTGTGGTCGCTATTCGGAATCGCCACGAAAATGGCGCACGAGCCCGGCCGACAGATTGCTTCTCTTGCGCCGTGGCGCAGCAGCCGGTTGGGCGACGGCGCGATTCGACTCGAATGCCTCAATGTCGGCGCGGTCGATCAGATACCGCGGACGGCCGCCCAGATTGGCGGCGGCATTGATAGCGCGCAGTTCGCCGCCCACGATCCAACCGATAACCTTGTTCGGATCGACGCCGTACTCCGCAGCCATTTGCGGCGGTGTGAGCTTCTGCCGTTTTGCGATCCGCTCTGCCTTCCCCTCGGGGACGGCCTTCTTCCGCTCGGAAATTGCGATCGACACTGCCAATTGCTCCCGCCCCAGCCGGACGAGCGCAACAAAAAAAGCGCGGACATCGGCCAGGGACTAAAAAAGTCCTCTTAGTCGAAGTCCGCGCCTTCGTGCCGAGGTTTAGACCAGCGGCATTGAGCACAGCGGGCCGCCGCCCGAACCGTTTAGACAATTCGGGGCAGCAGCGCCTTCTGATATAAATTTTGTGGGCGCATGTTCTTCACCCGCAGATAAGTGTAGTGACCGGTTTTTGCTTGTCAAGGCGGAAAAAGCCAACCGTGAACATGATCGACCACGGCCTGCAATCGCGCATCGCTGATTGATTCGCGGTAGACGCCTGCCATTGATTCGTCGATATGGCCCATGATCGAACTGACGGCCGACTGGTCGCGAGACTCGCCGCCGATCGTCGCAAAGATGTGCCGCAAGCTGTAAAAACCCAAGCCGGGCCGATGCAGATTATGCTCGTCGAGCAGCTTGCGGAATTCCTTCGATACTGGATTGTCGGTCGTTTCCTTCGCCCAGCTTCCGCCGTATTTTGTGACGAACGCCAGCCCCTTGGCCTCTTCCGTCTTTGGTGTCGGCCTCGCCTTGATGGCAGCCTTGACCGCTTCGAGCGTTTCCGGCCAGAGCGGGAATTTTCTCTCGACGCCAGTTTTCGGCCGCGGATAAACGATCCAACCGCGGGCGAGATCAGCGGCGGACGGTAGCGGCATTCTGCCCACGTCATTATTGCCGAGTCCGGCATTGAGCGCGAGCAGGATGAAAGCCTTCATGGGAATCCCGGCCGCGTCGATCAGCTTGCGTAGGTGCGCGGCCTCGATCATCTTCGGCCCCTTCGCCGCTCGCGCCTTGCGCATGACTTTGCGGTTGGGCTTCTTGAACGATGGACCCAATTTGACCGGGCGGTCGATCAAGTCGGCCTCTAGCCCAAACCTGAAGATGGTCCGCACGCGCTGGATTTCGTTGCCGAGTCGGACCGGCCCCCATTGTTTGGCGATGCTCGCCCGGAGCTTGTCAAAGTCTTCCGGGTGTAATTCGTACACCCCGGTCGTCGCGCCGAATGCCTTTATCAGCCGATCGCCGGTCGCGTGATATTCGTCGTAGGTGCGGCGGGTGAGTTCGCCGCTGGCAATCAGCTTTTCCTTGGCGGTCAAGAAATGGTCGCAAAGGTCTTCGATGGTCAAACCGCGGCTACTGCGGACCGGCTTGTCCGCGAGCAACCCATCCTTATCCTGAAGCCATGCCGCTAGCGCCGCTTTGCCTTTGGGATCGTCGGCAATCTTGCCGAAGTAGACCATCTTCCCCTTCACTTTTTTGGCCCAGTAGCCGCGGGCGTGAGGAAAGAGCGGGAAGTCTTTGCGGGGCTTCGCCGGGGCGCCCGCCTTGCTGGCATCGGACCGCACGGCTATTTTTGACATTGCCTTGTCCCTCGGGTGTTCGCTTGTGCCGGGTGTACTAGACGGGTGTACGATAGAATACAAACGGCACAACGAAATGTCAACAAAGTCCGAGAAAACTAGTATCAATCGCGCCTGTAGCTCAGGGGATAGAGCAGCGGTTTCCTAAACCGCAGGTCGCAGGTTCGAATCCTGCCAGGCGTATCGCTTTCTTCGGACTGTTTCGGACGATCCGCGCGCGGCTCCGAGAACCGCCGGGTCGGCATACTGCCTTGCGAGGCTCCCATCGTGAGCGATTCATCGGCGTCGATCGAGCCGATTGCCATGCTGCGGCCGCGGCGACGGATCGTCGGGATGTCGGCCGTGCTTTTGCCGATGGCCGATCGCCGGATCGATTGGGCCGGATTCACTGCCCATCTCTGCCGAACGGCTGATGCCGGTTTGATCCCGGCCGTGAATATGGACACGGGCTATGTCGGCCTTCTCGATCAGGCCACACGGATCGAAGTGTTACGGCAAACGCGGCTCGCAGTCGGGCGGCGGCCTTTCCTGGCCGGGGCGTTTGTCGCCGATTCGCCGGGAAGTCCGTTCGATCGCGACGCCTATCTGCGGGCAATCGATCCGATCGTCGCCCACGGGGGCGGGCCGGTCGTGTTTCAATCGTATGGGCTGACCGAGCGCAGCGAAGTTGGGATCGTGGCGGCGTATGCGGAGTTGGCCAAGACGGTGGAGCGATTCATCGCGTTCGAGTTGGGCACGATGTTCGCGCCGTTCGGCAAGATTTATTCGCTCGAAGTATATCGAGAGTTAATGAGCATCGAGCAATGCGTGGGAGCGAAGCATTCGTCGCTGCGGCGCGATTTGGAATGGCGGCGGCTGGCCTTGCGCGACGCGGTTCGCCCCGATTTTCAAGTCCTCACCGGAAACGACTTGGCGATCGACATGGTCATGTATGGCAGCGATTATCTGCTGGGGCTGAGCACATTTGCCCCGGAGGAATTCGCCCGCCGCGACGCGCTGTGGGCTGCAGGCGATGCGGCGTTTTACGCATTGAACGACGCGTTGCAATATCTCGGCACGTTCGCGTTCCGCAATCCCGTACCGGCCTACAAACATTCCGCGGCCATGTTCTTGAAGCTACGCGGCTGGATCAAGAGCGACGAAACGCACCCCGATAGCCCGACCCGACCGGCCAGCGATCGTGCCATCCTCCACGAAATAGAGCAGCGATTAAAAATCCTAACCACTAACCACTAACCACCGCCCGTGTCTTTTCCTCGTATCGCCGCGCTAAAAACCGCCGAAGCGTTCCGCTCGCACGTCGCCGCGTTGGCAATCGAACTGCCGCTGGCCGATCCGTTGCCTGCGGCCGGCGATTTGGCAATGGGCCGGCCATTTGAAAGACGAACGGGCATAGTCGGTAATCGGTTTGCCATTTTGCCGATGGAAGGGTGGGATGGAGAAACGGATGGCCGACCCTCCGAACTCACTCGGCGGCGTTGGCGGCATTTCGGCATCAGCGGGGCAAAATTGATTTGGGGGGGCGAAGCCGCTGCCGTGCGCCACGATGGCCGGGCCAATCCGAATCAACTGCTCCTCAATGAACAAACACTTCCGGACTTCGACCGCTTGCGAGAGGAACTGGTTGCCGTTCACGAAGACCGATTCGGCCGAACCGACGATCTGCTCGTCGGGTTGCAATTGACGCATTCCGGGCGGTTTTCCCGGCCGAACGACAAGCGCCGCCTCGAACCACGGATCGTATACCGGCATCCGTGCCTCGACCGCCGCTTCGGAATTGCCGACGATCGGCCAATGCTTTCCGACGGCGACCTTGCCTCGCTTGCCGACGATTTCGTTCGCGCCGCGCGGCTCGCACAGCGAGCTGGCTTCGCGTTCGTCGACGTGAAACATTGCCATAGCTATCTTGGCCATGAGCTGCTTTCGGCCGTGGATCGGCCCGGCCGATATGGCGGCAGCTTGGAAAATCGCACGCGGTTTCTGCGCGACATTGTTGCCGGCATTCGCGCCGAAGCGCCGGGGCTCGAGGTCGGCGTGCGCGTCAGCATGTTCGATTTTCGACCGTTCGAGCGCGGCAGCGGCGGAACGGGCATTCCGATGGCCGTGGCCGAGCCGTACCGATATGCCTTCGGGGCCGATGCCGCGACGGGCCTTACGGTCGATTTGCGAGAAACGTCGGAGCTATTCACCCTGTTCGAGAATCTGGGGATCGAGTTGGTTTGCACATCGGCCGGAAGCCCGTATTACAATCCGCATCTGCTTCGCCCCGCCGCGTTTCCGCCTTCCGACGGTTATCAACCTCCGGAAGACCCGCTGGTGGGCGTCGCGCGGCAAATCGCTGCCACGGCGTGGCTCAAGGCTCGGCATCCGCGCCTCGCGCTGATCGGGTCGGGCTATTCGTATTTGCAAGAATGGTTGCCGCAGGTGGCCGAGCGGGCGATCCGCGCTGGCGGGGCCGATTTCATTGGGATTGGCCGCATGGTGTTGGCGTATCCCGAGTTTCCGGCCGACGTGCTGGCTGGCCGGCCGCTTGCCCGCAAACGCCTCTGCCGCACGTTCAGCGATTGCACGACGGCGCCGCGAAATGGCCTGATCTCCGGCTGTTTTCCGCTCGATCCGTTCTACAAGAATCGGCCGGAGCGGATTCAGCTCGCCGCGTACAAGCAGGCCTGAAGTTGAGGCGGCGCGGCCGGGCGGTTTGCGTCGTGGCATCGCCCGACAGCAGCGGTATAATCAAGCCGATAATCGTCTCGGCGAATGCTCCGCGATGGATGAGAGTGTTTCGATGCACAATGCCGAAATCGCCGCCGCTTTGGACGAAATCGCCGATCTGCTGGAATTCCAGGGGGCGAATTCGTTCCGCGTGCGCGCCTATCGCAATGCGGCCCGAACGGTGCACGATCTGACCGAACCGCTCGAACGCGTCGCCGTCGATCCGGCACGCAAGCTTACCGATTTCAACGGAATCGGAGCCGAACTGGCGCTGAAAATCCAAACGCTTGTGAGCACTGGCAAACTGCCGATGCTGGAGGAATTGCGTGCGGCGGTGCCGGAGAGCGTGCTGGCGCTGATGCGCATTCCCGGCTTGGGGCCGAAAAAAGCAGCAGCCCTGTTTTCGCAGCTTGGCATCAAAACACTCGACGAACTTCGCTCTGCGTGCGAGCTGCATCGCGTTCGAGATCTGAAGGGCTTTGGCGAAAAGACGGAGGCGGCGATCCTGGCCGGGATGAGCTTCGCCGCTTCTCCCGAGGTGCAACGCATCTATTGGGCCGATGCCGACGTGATCGTGCAGGCCCTCGTCGAGTATTTGAAGGGAGCCGGCGGCGTGCGGCAGATTGAGCCGGCCGGTAGCTATCGCCGTGGCCGAGAAACGGTGGGCGATCTGGATTTCGTCGTCGATGCGGAGAATGGCGCCGCGGTGATGGATCGGCTGGCCGCGTTTCCGGAAGTGGCCGCCGTGTTGGGGCGCGGAGATACGAAAATGTCGGTTCGGCTGCTCAGCGGATTGCAAGTCGATCTGCGCATTGTTCCGAAAAATTCGTTCGGCGCGGCATTGGTATATTTCACGGGCTCGAAGCAACACAACATCGTGCTCCGCGGGCTGGCAAAGCAGCGCGGATTGCGGATCAACGAATACGGCGTGTTTCGTCTGCCGCCAGGCGACAAATCGGCCGCCGCCGAGAAAACCGATACCGACAAAGTTGCCATCGACGATGCAGGCGGCGATGCGGCCGCCAAGGAAATCGCCGCCCAAGAAGCCGCCCAACTCGAATACATCGCCGGGCGCACCGAGAAAGAGGTTTACGACACGCTCGATCTTGCCGTTTTCGCTCCCGAAATGCGCGAAGCACGCAGCGAGTTCGCTTGGGCTGCCGCGGGACCGCTGCCGAAGTTGATCGAATTGGGCGATATCCGCGGCGACCTGCACATGCACACCACCGCCACCGACGGCAAGGCATCGCTCGACGAGATGATCGCCGCCGCCCGCGATCGTGGCCTGAAATATATTGCCATCACCGATCATTCCAAGCGCGTTTCGATGGCCAATGGCCTGGATGGCGATCGCCTGCGGGCACAATGGGCCCGGATCGATGAGATCAATCGCGGTTCGCCGGGCGTTCGCGTGCTCAAGGGAGTCGAGGTCGACATTCTCGAGCGCGGCGGATTGGACCTTCCCGACGATGTGTTGGCCGAGGCCGATTGGATCGTCGCCAGCGTGCATTACGGCCAGAATCAATCGTCGGAGCAGATCACCGAGCGGATCATCGGAGCGATCGAGAATCCGCATGTGTCGGCCATCGCCCATCCGACCGGCCGGCTGATCGGCCGGCGCAAGCCGTATGCGGTCGATATCGACGCCGTGTTCGCCGCGGCCAAGCGGTGCGGCAAGCTCATGGAACTGAACTCGAATCCTGCCCGGCTGGATCTCGACGATCTGCACTGCGCCGCGGCCAAGCGGCACGGCATTCCAATCGTCATTTCCAGCGATGCTCACAGCACGGCCGGCCTGCAGGTGCTGCGCTACGGCATCTTGCAAGCCCGCCGCGCGGGGCTGACGAAAGCCGATGTCGCCAACACGCGTCCTTGGCCAAAGCTCAAGGCGCTCATCGGTGAAAAGAAATAATTCGAATTGCGGAACATCCACCGGGACCACTGGCGAGCGAAGTCTGCTTGTGCTGACCTGCGGGGTGGCGTCGGTCTTCGGAGATTCGCCGCGGCAATCGGTGGCCGAACGGCGGCGACGAATCGAGAAATGCGACGTCTTGCGGCGTTCGCACTGGCAGACTGCGATTGCCGATGGCACAGGGCGGCTGCCGGTGGCACAGGGCGATTGCCGATGGCACAGGGCGATTGGCGGTGGCACAGGGCGATTGCCGATGGCAGACGGCGGCATTTATTGCACGTGCGGTTTCGCGCGTCGCTTCGTCGTCTGGCGTCTGACGCCCGACCTCCGTTCCCTCGGCTCTTGAAACCGCCCCAACACTTCCAACCGATAGCCGGTCACTCGAAATCCGCTCTGTGCCAAGCGCTCGACGAGCCGCGGATCGAGTTTTTCCAAAAGCTGCGGATCGAATTTGGCGGGCAGGTCGCGGATTTCGCCGCTGGCCGTGTCGTGCAGGTGATAATGATCTTCGCCGCGGCAATCGTATCGAGCAGCGCTATCGCCGTGCGTCAGCCGGGTGGCCAATCGGGCGGCGACCAATGCTTCCAGCGCGTTATAGACCGTGGCCAGACTGATGCTCGGCAAGCGATCGCGGACGGCCCAATAAACATCGTCGGCCGTCGGATGATTGTCGACCGTTTCGAGATAGGCCAACACGGCCGCTCGCTGCGCCGTGTATCGGCAGCCGGCGCTGCGCAGCGCGGCGCGCACTGCGGAGGCAGTTTTCGGCTTCGGCCGATGTTTTAATCGGGCGTGCCCCGTTGGAATCGCTCGTTCGCCGGAGGTCGAAGGCATGATCGCACTATAGCGCTGCCCAAGTTGAGGGTCAAGCGGCGGTGGATCGCTGTGCCGCGGCAGCCCTCGCTCGCGATCGGTTCGGATTTGGCGCCGTCGGAGATTGGCTTCGGCCTTTGGCGGCGCTTCGCGCGCTCGCGCTTCGGGCTACGGTTCGATCGGAAGGCGTGCGCACTAGCCCGAAACGTTAGTGAGGAGCGGCCGCGCCGTCGAACGTATTTTGCGTTTGGCGATTGTGTCGCAATCGACATTCCGGTCCGACGCGTCCGCGGCGCAACTCCGCTGATTGACCCCCACGGCGATGCGGCCCTATAATTTGCGGCTTGGCCGGTTCGGAAAACTCTCGCCGGCTGCCTTCGAATCGACCTTTGAACGCACGGTAAGCATGAAAATCCACGAATTTCAAGCCAAGCAACTTCTTCGCCAAGCCGGCATCGCGGTGCCGCAAGGCAGAGTCGCGCAGACGGCCGAGGATGCAGCCGAGGCGTTTCGGCAGCTAAACCGTCCGCTCGCGGTAGTGAAAGCCCAGATCCATGCCGGCGGACGCGGCAAGGGAACCGTCAAGACAAATCCGCAGCAACACGGCGTGCAATTGGTGCGGTCGGCGGAGGATGCGGCCGCGGTTGCCGCGCGATTGCTGAACGCGCCGCTCGTGACGGTGCAAACCGGCCCGGAAGGGCACGTGGTTCGCCGTGTGCTGATCGAAGAAGGTTGCGATATTGCCCGCGAATTGTATTTGGGCGTGGTGGTCGATCGCGCGGCGGCGGGGCCGGTGTTGGTGATGTCGAGCGAAGGGGGCATGGACATCGAGCATGTTGCCGCGCATACGCCCGATCGAATTTTCAAGGAACCCTTTCAGCCCGATTCCGGCTTGCAGAGTTTTCAGGTCCGCAAACTCGCAGCCCGGCTCGGCCTGGGAGCCGCCGGCCGCTCGGCCGACAAATTCCTGAAGCAGCTTTGCCGGCTGTTCATCGCCAAGGATTGCAGCCTGCTGGAAATCAATCCGCTGGTTGTCAGCGGCACGGGCGAGCTTCTCGCGCTCGACGCCAAAATGAGCTTCGACGACAACGCGATGTTCCGCCATCCCGAGCTGGCCGAGCTGCGCGATTTCGATGAAGAAGAACCGACCGAGGTTCGGGCCGCCAAGGCCGGCCTCAGTTATGTGAAATTGCAGGGCAACATCGGCTGCCTGGTGAATGGCGCGGGCTTGGCGATGAGCACGATGGACCTGATCAAGCTGCACGGCGGCGCGCCTGCCAATTTCCTCGATGTCGGCGGTGGCGCGAATGTCGAACAAGTCACCGAGGCGTTTCGCATTCTACTATCGGATGCCGGCGTTCGGGCGGTGCTGGTAAATATTTTCGGCGGCATCATGCGTTGCACGACGATTGCCACGGCCGTTGTTGCTGCGTACAAGACCGTCGGGTTCAATGTGCCGCTGGTGGTACGGCTGGAAGGGACCGAAGTGGACGAAGGCCGCAAGCTATTGGCCACGAGCGGCGTGAACATCATTTCCGCGACCGGCCTGACCGATGCCGCCAAGAAAGTGGTGGCCGCGGCCGGCACCGCCGTCTAAACGAAATCGCACTGAACAATCACCGCTCAATCCAACCCGCCCCCGCACCGCCCGCGCTTGCGGTTTCGGCGCGTCATTCCTTCAACAAGATTTAAATCATTCATCGACCCATGAGCATCCTCATTGACAAGCAAACCCGCGTGATCTGCCAAGGCATCACCGGTCGCGTCGGCCAATTTCATACCAAGGGATGCAAGGAATACGGCACCCAGATGGTCGGCGGCGTCACGCCGGGAAAGCGCGGCGAAACGGTCGAAGGCCTGCCGGTGTTCGACACCGTCGAGCAAGCGGTCGAAGAAACCGGCGCCGAAGCCACGATGATCTTTGTCCCACCGGCATTCACGGCCGATGCCATCCTGGAAGCGATCGACGCCGGAATCGAGGTGATCGTCGCCATCACCGAAGGCGTGCCAGTGCTCGACATGGCGCGGGTGTACCACGTGCTGCAGCAATCGGATAGCTGCCTGATCGGTCCGAATTGCCCAGGCATCATTACGCCCGACGAATGCAAGATCGGAATCATGCCGGGCTACATTCATAAGCCGGGCCCCGTCGGCCTGATGAGCCGCAGCGGCACGTTGACCTACGAAGCCGTGTGGCAGCTCTCGAATCTCGGGCTGGGCCAATCGACGTGCGTCGGGCTGGGCGGCGATCCGATCGTCGGCACCTCGTTTATCGAGCTCTTGCAGATGTTCGAAGACGACCCCGATACCGAAGCGATCCTAATGATCGGTGAGATTGGCGGCACCGCCGAAGAGGAAGCGGCCGACTACGTGGCCGATTTTATCACCAAGCCCGTGGCCGCCTTCATCGCCGGCCGCACCGCCCCCCCCGGCAAACGCATGGGCCATGCGGGCGCGATCATCAGCGGCGGCAAGGGCACCGCCGCCGACAAAGTGGCCGCCCTCGAAGAAGCGGGCATCATCATCGCCGAGAGCCCCGCCGACATGGGCGCCGCCGTCCAACGCGCCATCGCCCGCGGCTAACGCCATGCGATCCGAAAATCTTGCCCGAACAAATACAAGCCCGAAGCGTTAGCGCGGAAGAGCGACACAAGCCCGAAGCGTTAGCGAGGAAGCGCTGCTCATCGGCGCTATCCTCGCAAACTGCTTCGAGCCAATGAGTGGCGCCGATTGGAATTCATGGCGAGGCGATGGATTTGACATCTCGCGGCGTGCCCCCTCGCTGACGCTTCGGGCTTGTGTTCGGCGCCGATTGGAATTCATGGCGGGGCGGGGATTTGACATCTTGCGGCGTGCTCCCTCGCTGACGCTTCGGGCTTGTGTTCGACGCCGATTGGAATTCATGGCGAGGCGGTGGATTTGATATCTTGCGGCGTGCCCCCTCGCTGACGCTTCGGGCTTGTGCCGCTCTCCCTCGCTGGCGCTTCGGGCCTAGCGGGGAGCGTTCTTCGCAATCATGCCGGCGGCGAAGCCGAGGAGGTCGCCGCGGTCGCGGCAGATGCGGATGAGTTGGTCGTAATCTGCCGCAAGTTGGCCGAGTTCCAAT
>DATAWG010000069.1 GCA_036267355.1 Pirellulales bacterium
GCGAGACATGGCCCGCGAATGGTGGCAAAACATCGACCACCACGAATCGCGGAAAGAGGCGCCCGTCGCGGCAGGATGAGGCTACAGGCTGAAGGCTAATGCCGCAAAGTGTGGCTCGATGATGAATTTCGAATGAAGGCGTCAACGTAGCAGGCACACTCCGTGTGCCGTCTGCGCTTCGCGGCGGGTTGGGCACAGAGCGGGGCAGACGGCACACGGAGTGTGCCTGCTACGTTGGATGCGGCCTGCGGCCGCGTGCTACGCCGCTTCGATTTCGAAGATAGCTTTGATTTCGACGGCAATATTTCCCGGCAATGCCACGGCGCCGATCGCGCTGCGGTCGCCAATGTGGCTTTGTCGAGCCTGAAGGCGGTCAACGTAGCAGGCACACTCCGTGTGCCGTCTGCGCTCCGCGGCGGGTTGGGCACAGAGCGGGGCAGACGGCACACGGAGTGTGCCTGCTACGTTGGGTGCGGCCTGCGGCCGCGATTGGTGATCGGGCAGAAGCAGGTGTCAGGAAACGCTTTCGCGATTTCACTGCGCTTCGACCGGCAGCGGATTTTCGCGGGTTTCTGGCGCGCGGCCGTCGAGGCGGCCGTAGCGGCGGAGTTTGGGCCAGATCACCGCGGCCAGGGCGACGACCACAATTGTTCCGCAACCACCGGCGACGACCGAGATCGTCGGCGTGGTGAACGAGGCCACGAGGCCCGATTCGACCGCTCCCAGATCGTTCGAGGTGCCGATGAACATGCTATTCACCGCCGACACGCGGCCGCGCATTTCGTCGGGCGTGAGCATTTGGATCAACGTTTGCCGCACGACGACGCTGATATTGTCGAACGCTCCGACGAGAAACAGCATCGCCAGCGACAGGCCGAACCAACGCGAAATGCCGAACACGATCGTCGCCAATCCGAACCCGGCCACGGCCCATAGCATGGTTGCTCCCGAGCGTTCCATGGCCGGTCGGCTGGCCAGCCAAAAGGCCATCGCCAGCGCTCCGACGGCCTGGGCTGTTTCCATCCAACCGAGGCCGGTCGCGCCGACGTGCAAAATGCTTTCGGCGTAAATCGGGAACAAGGCCGTCGCGCCTCCCAGCAGCACCGCGAAGAGATCGAGCGCCAGCGCTCCGAGCAACACTTGGTTGCGAAAGACGAACACCACGCCGGCCATCAACGTTTGCAACGTGGCCACCTGCCCGCGCGCTGCCGCATTTCTACCGCGAACGCCGAACAGCAGCACAAAGCAAACCACCGCAGCGACGGCCTGCACCAAATAGACGGGCGCCGTGCCGCCGACGGCAATAATCACTCCGCCCAACGCCGGCCCGACGGCGGTGGCGATTTGAAACGCGCTGCTGTTCAGCGTGATGGCGTTAAACAGTGTTTCCGGCGGCACGATCACCGGCACCAGGGCCTGTTGGGCCGGGCGTTGAAAGGCTCGAGCGATGCCGCTGGCCAACAGGAAGCCGTAGGTCGCCAGGATCGGGCCTTGATCGTACGAAACGACGGCCAATCCGACCGCTGCCGCGGCGAGCACCAACGACGTGACTCCGATGATCGCCTTGCGATCGAACCGATCCGCGACATGCCCCACCACCAGCGTAAGCAGGATCGTCGGCAACACGCCGACCAAGCCGATCCATGCCAGCGCCGCCGCCGATTGGGTTCGTTTCCAAATCTCCCACCCCACGGCGATGCGCTGCATCTGCATGCCAAGCAGCAAAATCAGATTGCCCGACCAATAGTAACGAAACGAGCTGACGCTCAGTGCGCCGAAGCGATTCGGATTGTCGCCGGGAGAAGTGGAAGATGGATCGGAAGACGGCATGGAGAAATGGTCAGCAGCGGGTTGGAGGGGCACTTCCGGCTACGGTGCGATCGCTTTGCTGCTCATGCTGGCGCGAAGCGTTAGCGAGGGACGTCCCCGCCACCAAAGTATTTTTCGAGCAGCCCTTAGCCCATCCGGTATGTCGTCAGAATCCAACCGATGCCGAACGCACAAATTCCGATCGCCAGTAGCTGGAGCATTCGTCCGACGGAAATGGTTCCGCTCAATTGCATCACACTGGCCACGGGCAGGACAACCAAGCCCACTATTTGCAGCAATCGGCCGAACCCGCGCATGAGGTTCCTCGGGAAGTTTTCTCTTGGAAACGGTCGTTCGTAATTGCCAGCCGGGAGGAACAGGCCGCGTTTGCCGGCGTGGCACGCCTCCGTCCTCGCAAGTGGTCAATGGCTACTTCGCTTCGCGACCATCGGTTGGGCGGCGTAGCTCAAAAGCGCGTGGCGTTGCTGCGCCATCCGACACATTCCGCACCATCGGCCGACTTTAGCGAAGTTGCCTGTCTTTTGTAGCAATAATGCTTCGCCTACGCACTAGGGTTTGCCGATTTAGTCCAACAGGCATCGTCGATTGGGTAGGCAGGATATTCGAGGGATCTGCATGTCGCCGTTAGACAATCAAATCCGCACCGCATTGGAACAAAACCCCCATCTGCTGGGCCGCAATTTGCGCTTCGAGGCGAGCGACGGCCGCGTGACGCTCAAGGGCATCGTGCGGTCGTATTATCAGAAGCAGATGGCCCAGGAATCGCTCCGCGACGTGGCCGGAGTCGATGCGATCGAGAACCAGTTGGAAGTGAGCTGGACGTAGCCAGCGAGGGCGAGGGCGGGGCGTTCGAGGTGCGAGCAAGCGGTTTGTGAATTGCGTCGAGCGTTGGTCGCCGCGCCGGCTATCGCTTCGGTTCCATCCAGCCGACCGTGCTGCCCAGCGAATCGGTAATCTGCTTCGTGACCGGTTCCGGGCCGTCCCACTTCCACATGTTGCGGATCATGTCTTGCATCACGATGCCGGTCATTAGCAAGAGCAGCGTGCAACAAACCAATCCGACGATATTCCATACGCTGTACGGCGCCTCGGGCACTGAAGGAGCAGGCATCAATGCCGCGCCCGCCGCGACACTGCCGGCAGCCGCGCTGCCCGGCATCGTGGTCGGAATTCCTTCGCCCGCGTCTTCTTCCAGCATTGCCACCATGCCCGAACTGGCAGGGGCAAATGCGCCGGAGCTCAAATCTTCTTCCGAATCCAGCGCGATCACCTGCGAACCGCTATCGGACTCGTCGGGCACGACATCTTCTTGAACCGGGGTGAGCAGGAAATCGTCGTCGGATTTCAACTGCGTCGCGCCGGCCGAGTCGGCTTCGCCCAATTCAAGCAGTTCGACGGACGAGCCGCCCAATTCGAGCGGCTGTTCGAGCGATAGGCCGCTATCCTTCGGATCGACCAGATGGATGCCGCTGTCGGTGGCGCCGCGGGTAATATCGCTGCCTGGTTTTCCGCCGAGCACGTCGTCGTCGGCCTCCAGGCTGAGATCATCGAGATCGTCGAAGGTGTTTTTCCTCGCCTCGACGATCGGCTTTTTGACGTCGGAGCCGGACTTGGCTTTCGTCTTTGAACTGCCGGTGGGATCCGCCAGTTTGAGTTCCGAACCGCCCGACAGGCTGCTGCCGGTGGGTTCGAGCCGTAGATCCAAGTCGCTGGGGGAACCGAAATCCTTTTTCTTCGCCGCGTCGGACCCCCCCAGCACGAGTTTCACGTCGCTACCGGTTCCGGACAGACCGGCGGCAAGGCTCACGTCGCTGGCGCCGACCTTGGGCGACGAATCGTCGGCAAAGGGGGCGATTTGCAGATCGCTTTCGGCCGGCGAACCCTTTCGACCAGGCTTGCCGATGATCGTGCTCGAGGTGCTTTCGCTCGATTGGCCGAGTTCTTTTTCGCTGAGCAGAATCGACTCGACGTGTTCGTTGACTTCCAGCGGAATGTCTGCCAGATCGTCGGGTTTGCTCCAGCCGGAGCCGCCCGCATCGCGATCGGCCTTGTAGCGTTCCAAGTCGTCGACCTTGTATTTCCAATTGCTGCCGTCGCGAACGGGAAAGAGAGCCTTCTGCTCGCGGAGCGTGTTCACCTCGGTGACGGAAACGCCGAGGATCTTTGCAGCTTCGTCTTGATCGACCAACTTCATCGCCATGGACAATTCCTCGCTAATGCGCCGCGCCTCGCGAGCCGGCTTGCGGCCGGCTCGATTCTGAATGGCGTGGCCTTAATGGTTTTGCAACATCGACTGGATTTCGCGCGGCAGCGGGCTGACGCCGTTAAATTCCGAGATCATCAGGTCGAATTGGATGTTTCGAACGCTTTTGAGCGACACGATGCCGGTCGCCGAATCGACGTGATAAACGGCCATTCTCCGCGACCGTGGATCGATCACCGTCACCTGCTGGCGATTTTCCGGGGCGGCGGAGGTGAGCGTAATCAGTTCGCCCCCTTGCTCCGGAAGGCCGTTCAACTGGGCCGACGCCTGGTTGTGCGACATCACCAACCAGCCGGCCGACAACACGAGAATCGCACCGATGAGAGCACCCAGTCCAGTCTGCCGCATAAGTCACCTCGGGGACGTATGGGGAATGTGAAGCTGGGGCCTTTAGTCCATTCTAAAAGCCCCGAAATCGATTACAAGAGTTTGCCGCAGAAATGCCGCAAGAACCTAAGGGGATGCGGAGTTTATCGGGCTGCGGACAGGGGGGCAAGGGGAACCGCGGATTCGGATTCGGGCAGACCCGCGAAATCGCGAGCCAAACGCCCTCCGCGGCGGCAGGGGGCCGGCAACACCTGTGGCAGCACTCGCGAAACCGCAAGCGAGCTTCCATGCCGTTGCGGATGGCGCCTCGCTGGCGGTTTCGCGCCTCGCCCCCTCACACGGTAAGCGCAGCGCGCGGCGCCGCTCGCCGAGCATAATCGCCGTAGAATCGCTTGATATAGTGCCGATGCCAGCGGCTCGGTTTGTGAGCCGCCCAGCCGTAGCGGCCTAGCGCCCGCGGCGAGATGCGGAAGTTCAGCACGTCGGCCAGCAGGGCGTCGGTGTGCTTGATTCGAGCAATTTCATCGAGCGCCGCCAGTGCGGCATTCAGAGTCGCCAGCCGTGTCCCGCGGCCGCAAAGCACGTAGGGTACGGTCAGAAAATTCGAGCATCGCCGGGGCTGATTGAAATACACCCGGCAGCGATCGGCTCGGCGGCGGTCGTGGTGCCGGTTTCCCAGAAACATCGCTTCCGGCAGCGACATCCATTTGGGCCACGGCCGAAATCGCACCGCGATCAAGTGCCCCTCGACAGCATCAATCACCCCATACCGCCGCTGTCGAACGATCTCGGCCGCCCGGCCAAAATCCGCCGTCCCACCCAAATTCTCAATCGTTTCAAACAGTCGCACAAGACTGCTCCCGCTCGCCGCGCCTCCCGGAAGTGCTCCTCCCAACTGTAGCACCGGCTACGACGGTCTCACTCGCCCCTCGTGCGTCGCCCCCGTTTCCTCGTCCTCCGATTGTGCCGGCCATAACGACCGCGCCGAAAATCGGGCGCGCGGCTAGGCGCGCGGCCGCGTTAGCTCCGCCAGCTTGCGGCCGAACTCGTGGCTCTTCACCGAGCGCTCGAATTCATCCAGGTCGGCATACAGCAAATGGCTGAGAAACTTCACCGCCCAATTGTGCTGCATCGGGCTGATCGCCACCACGATTCGCCCATGCTCGTATGCTTCGAACATCTCGATCGCGGTGCCGATTGATGCCTCGGGCAGAAACGCGAGCACGACATCGACCGTGCGGCACAAGCGATTGTGGCGCCAAAACACTTCGCGCGCCCGCTCGTCGTCGTATTCCAACGACGCCCGGTGATCGGCCAGCGGGTCGTACACGTCGGCGTCGGAGATGTGTTCGGCGAGCAATTGCTTGATCCGCTCGCGATAGTCTTGTTTGTGCAGCACGGCCCCGACATGCGAGCCCTGCATGATCCCGGCGAGAAAAAATTTCATAGGGGCGAGGGTGAGGGGCGAGGGACGAGGGGCGAGGGACACTTTGCTGGCCAATCGCACGAGCGATCGTAGCCTGGGATTCTGCGCTACGATAGGATATGCGCCGCCGCCAGACAAGAAGCCGCTGCACATCTGCTCGCCCCCTCGCCCCTCGCCCCTCGCCCCTCGTCCCTATGCTTGATCCTCTCGAACTCGTTTTGCAACTAATGGCGATTCCGGGCGTCAGCGGGCAGGAAGGGGCCGTCGCCGAATTTATCACCGAGCATCTGCGTAAGGCCGGGGCGCCGCCGGCGGCCATTCGCACCGATCGCGCCAATCGGCGAACGCCCGTCGCCAGCCCGACCGGCAATATCGTGCTGCGGTTGCCCGGCACCGTGCGCCGGCCGCGGCGCTTGCTGTTGGCCCATATGGACACGGTGCCGATCTGCGTCGGCTCGCGGCCGGAAATTCACGACGGCTTCGTCCGCTCCGCCGATCCCGCCACGGGCCTCGGGGCCGACGATCGCTCGGGCGTCGCGGTTATTCTCTCCGCCGCGATGGCGGTCCTCCGCGAAAAACCGGCGCATCCGCCACTGACGTTTTTCTGGACGATTCAAGAGGAGACCGGGCTACACGGCGCTCGCCACGCCGATCTGGCGCTGCTCGGCTCACCGAAGCTGGCTTTCAATTTCGACGGCGGCACGCCCGAACGCATGACTATCGGGGCCACCGGCGGCTATCGTATGACGATCGATATCACCGGCCTGGCCAGCCACGCCGGCGTCGCGCCGCAGATGGGCATCAGCGCGATTGCCATCGCCGGCTTGGCGATCGCCGACCTGCAACAAAACGGCTGGCACGGCGAGGTGCGCAAAGGCAAACAGCGCGGCACGAGCAATATCGGCCTCATCGAAGGCGGCGCGGCCACGAACGTCGTCACCAATCACGTTCGCCTCAAAGCCGAGGCCCGCAGCCACGATCCGGCATTTCGCGGCCGGATCATCCGGGCATTCGAAACCGCATTTCGCCGGGCGGCGAAGCAAGTCTGCAATGCGGACGGAAAACGCGGCGACGTGGCAATCGACGGCCGGCTCGATTATGAAGCCTTCCGGCTCGCGGACGACGATGCCTCGGTGCTCGCGGCGGAAGAAGCGGCGCGCGCGCTCGGCCTCGCGCCGGTGCGCTCGGTGAGCAACGGCGGGCTAGACGCCAACTGGCTCTCCGCCCGCGGCATCCCTACGGTCACGCTCGGCTGCGGCCAAATCGGCCCCCACACCCCCGCCGAGCGCCTCGACATCGCCGCCTTCCGCACCGCCTGCCAAGTGGCGTTGCGGCTCGCGACGGTCAGCGAGAACTAATTTTTCTCACGCGGAGCCGCTGGGGGCAGCGGTGGGCGAATGACGAATGCCGGATGACGAATGTCTAAAGAATGACGAAGCACGAATGACGAAAGATTGCCGGCGATAGCTACGTACCGACAAATAGCGTCGGCTTCCTCCACGCTTGTTCGCCTCGATTGTCTCCGCGACTTTGCTTGAGCTGCCCTCGCCAGTTGCCCTCGTCGTTCGTCGTCCGCGGATACTTCCCCAAGCGTCCCCCTAGCGGTACGATGGCCTGAACCGACCCCTGGCCGCATTTTCTCGCCCCTAGCCCCTCGCCCCTAACATGACCCAAATCGAACTTGCTCGTGCCGGACAGATCACGCCTGAAATGGAATTCGTCGCTCGGCGCGAAAGCCTCGAACCGGAGCTGGTCCGCTCGGAAGTCGCGCGCGGCCGGATGGTCATCCCCGCCAATATCGTGCATCTCACGAAGCGGCTCGAGCCGATGGGCATCGGCATCGCCGCCCGCACCAAAATTAATGCCAACATCGGCAACTCGGCCGTCACCAGCGACGTCGACGCCGAACTGGAAAAACTGCACACCGCCGTCCACTTCGGGTCCGACACGGTGATGGATCTTTCCACAGGCAAAGATATCGACCGCATCCGCCAGGCGATCATCGACGCTTCGCCCGTGCCGATCGGCACCGTGCCCATCTATCAGATGCTCGAAGAGCTGGGCGGCAATATCGAAGACATGCGCCCGCAACACTTCTTGGACATGTGCGAGCATCAGGCCAAGCAAGGGGTCGATTATTTCACGGTCCATTGCGGCGTGCTGCTCGAGCATTTGCACCTGACCACGCGCCGCGTGACCGGCATCGTCAGCCGCGGCGGCTCGCTGATCGCCAAGTGGATGATGACCCATCGCGAGCAGAACCCGCTCTACACGCATTTCGACGACCTGTGCGAAATCCTCCGGGCCTACGACGTCACCTGGAGCCTCGGCGACAGTCTCCGTCCTGGCTCGATCGCCGACGCCAGCGACGAAGCCCAATTCGCGGAACTTAAGGTGCTCGGCGAACTGACTCGCCGCGCTTGGGAGCGCGGCACGCAGGTGATGGTCGAAGGGCCGGGCCATATCCCGATGGACCAGATCGAGATGAACGTCAAGCGGCAGATCGAATGGTGCCACGAAGCGCCGTTCTATGTGCTCGGACCATTGGTCACCGACATCGCTCCCGGCTACGACCATATCACCAGCGCGATCGGCGCCGCCTTGGCCGGCTGGAGCGGCGCCGCAATGCTCTGCTACGTGACGCCGAAAGAACATCTCGGCCTGCCGGACCGTGAGGACGTGAAGCAGGGCGTGATCGCCTACAAAATCGCCGCCCACGCCGCCGACCTGGCCCGCCACCGCCCCGGAGCCCGCGACCGCGACGACGCCTTGAGCCGCGCGAGATTTGCGTTCGACTGGAACGAACAATTCCGCCTCTCGCTCGACCCCGAGACGGCAAGGCGGATGCACGACGAAACCCTCCCGCAAGACGTCTTCAAAAGCGCCCACTTCTGCAGCATGTGCGGCCCGAAATACTGCTCGATGAAGATCACCGAAGAAATCCGGGCGATGAGCGGGGAGGCAGTCGTGGGCGAACCGCTGCCGACGGCGAACGCCGGCAGCTAACGACGAAGGCAGTTCAACCACGGATCGCACGGAAGAACACGGATACGAAGGCAGGGAACCACGAACGACACGAACGCCGCGAAAGACGACGAAGACGACGAAGACAATTCAACCACGGATCACACGGATTTACACGGATGAGAAGAGAGACGCGGGACATCCAATCCGCTGGCCAAGAATTCTTCTCTTATCGGTGTTCATCCGTGTAATCGGTGGTTTCGCTGTCTTCGAATTCGTGTGCTTCGTACTTCTGCTCTTGGGGGCGGCAGGTTTACACAACGCTTTCCTTGCTTGCGCCGCGGGCCAACGGCGGGGAGACATCGCTCGGCCGGCGATTTGATTCACCGTCGTTCGCGGCGACGTTATACTTTCGGACTGGCCGCCGTCGCCGGAACGGGGGTTTGCAATGCTTGCCAAACCGGCTTCGCAGGCGCTTCGGATCGGTGTGGCAAGCGGTTTTGGGGAGAAGGCCATGGCGCGGAAATCTGCGGTTTGCTGGATTGCGGCGGGAGCGATCATCGCGGCGGGTCTTGCGGCGCGCGTGCATGGCGATGAGCCGGAAAAACCCGTTGCGGTCGATCCGATCGAATGGTCGAAGCCGAAGCGGCCGCCTGCGTTTCGCGAGGTGCTCAAGCCGGACGACTACGCGCGGCAATTCGAGCAAGCGGCGGCGAAGATCGATATCCCGGCGCTGGTGAAAGCCGATCGGCAGGTGGTGGGAAGTTGGATTGTCGATGTGACGCCAAATTCGCCTGCCGCGAAGATCGGTTTGCAGCCCGGCGATTTGATCACGAAGCTCGACGGCGAGCAGCTTTGGGGCAGCGAATGGCACCGCCGCGACGATCGGCCGCAAACGATGACGTATGTCACCAAGGACGGTCAAACGAAGGAGGCGACCATCCAGCCCGGCCCGGTCGGATTCAACACGCGTTTCCTATGGCGGCCGGAGAGCGAATATCTGCGCCGCTCGGCGCGCGCTCCGCACTGGGATAAGGAGGTGTTGGTCGGGATTCTCGAGCGGAGCACGAATCCCGATCTGGCGGAGACGGCCTTGCATCGCGCCGTGGCGGCGGGGCTCGTGCCCGATCAATTGCTCGACGGCGTGGGAGCGGAGATCGCCTATTCGCAAGGCCGGAACGAGGCCGCGATGGATTTTGTCTGGAGCGCGCTGGTGGATCATCGCACGAAGTCGAAGGGGCAGCTCAATCCTGAGCTGCTCTATCGCGTGGCGATCGCCAACTACAAATTGGACGTCGCCGCGGCGGTGCTGCGCGATTATCACGACCAGTTTCGCGGCCAGCCCGATCCGGAAATGCTGGACCGGCTGGCCAAGATGCATCGGGCCCGCCCAGACACCGAGCGTTGCCTGCCCGAGCCGATCGAGCAAGCGGCCAACTTGCGGCGACTCAACCTCACGCCGATTTTAGAACCGGCGAACGAATGGACGGCCAAGGAATTCAAAGACTTTCTGAAGGGCCGCACGTCGTTCATGCTCAGCCTGCCGTCGAGCTATTTCAACTTTTTGGCGTACAAGCCCGCATCGCCCGTGCGCGACGTGGAAGCGGTGTGGAAAATGACGATCCGCTACACCGACAACAAGCCGACCGATTATGCCCAGATCGTGCAACTTTGGCTCGCCGACGAAGCGACGACCGTCGCCGGCAACAGCTCGCCATTGATCGGCGAGGCGCGGGCACCCAATTTGCTTTTTCTCGCGTTCACGGGCGACCCGAATTTGCCGTCGCAAGACATCGAGTTCAGTCATAGCGGAATCACTGGAACCGACGCCTACTGCGAAGATCATTCAGTCCGGCTGGATGGCAAGCAGGTGATCGAAGTGCGGCTGCTGCGGCTCGGCGGCGAAGGGGAGATTTTTGTCAATGGCCACCGGGTGCTCTACGTTCCCATCGATCCGGCGGTCGGCAATGTCGGCTTCGCGATGAAGATCGTCGGCATGACCGTCGACGTCAAAGACTTCCGGATCAGCCAATTGATTCCCAAGGCGGTCGTGCACCAGGCAGCCGACGGCGGCATTTCGCTCGACGCGGTCGATGCCAATTGTCACGGCGACCAGGTCCGCTATGAAATGGACGCCGACAAGAAGTGCATCGGCTATTGGTCGAACCAACAGGATTGGATCGATTGGGACGTGCAGGTCGATCGGCCGGGCAAGTTTCAGGTTGCCGTCAGCAGTTCGTGCCCCAACGATCTTGCGGGGGCCAACTATGGCGTTTCGGCCGGGCCAGAGAAAGACGCGAGCGTGACGGGCGTCGTCAAACCGACCGGCGATTGGACCGTTTTCAAAGCAGACAAACTCGGCCTGATTGAAATCGCCAAGCCCGGCCGAATCACAATCGCGGTGCGCCCCACGACGAAGCCGAACTCGCACGTGATGAACCTGCGGAAGATCGAACTGCAGCCGGCGAAATGATCCGACGCCGCCAGCGATTCGCCGTGGTCGATGCTCCCGATCGGCCACACCGCTCAATCGTAGCAGGCACAACTCCGTGTGCCGTCTGCCCTGTACCATGCGCAAGACATGGCGGAGCGCAGACGGCACACGGAGTGTGCCTGCTACTTTGGTTGCGGCCAAAGGCCGCGCGGTGACTCGGTGGTTAGTTCTGCGAATCGCCGGGCAGGGCGTTTTCGGGGAGGTTTTTCAAAGTGGCCGTGCCGTTTTGGTAGTCGATTTCCCAGACGCGATCAAAGACGCTCGATTTCCATTTGGCCGGCGCATCTTTGGCGCCTAGCGCCTTCGCCAGCTCGGGAATTTTGCCGTGGTGCCAGGCGATCAACACGACCTTGCCCGCGTATTTCGGATCGCTCAGCACTTCTCGGGCGACGCGAGCATAATCGTCGTCTTTGAATTTGGCTTCGATCGGTTCATGCAAGGCGTTGGAAAGGGGCGTGATCGTTTCGGCGGGGCGGTTGCTGCTCTTCGATCGCTTGGTGGCGATCAGAAAATCGGGCTTGGGAAAATGCTCGGGAATCGCCTTGGCCAGGGCCTCGGCGCGTTCAAAGCCGCGTTTGGAAAGGTTCGGGTCTTTTTCCCCTTCTTTCTCGGGCTTCTCGGCATGGCGGATAATCATCACCACGCGCGGGCCGGGAGCGGAGCGATCGTGAGCCCGCAATGCTCCACCGGTATCGATCGTCGCGATCAGAAACAAAAGCCCGATCGATCTCAAACGCGATCGCGCGATCAGCATGATTCTTATTCCTTGCCGGGATTGTGTGGAGCGGGACAGGACCGCACCGTTGGATCATTGTCAAGCGGGTGCATGCTTTTAATGGGAGACTGTTAAAAGAGCAGTCGGGCGGCACGAGGATTTCGTCAGCAGGCAATTTACTGTGTGGCTTGTGGGCTGAGCTACGCCTCAGAATTCACCAATCAGCATACTAGCCCGAAGCGTTAGCGAGGATGAGTCCCGGTGGCTCCCTCGCTAGCGCGTCGGGCTTCTATTCCCTCGCTAACGCGTCGGGCTTCTATTCCCTCGCTAGCGCGTCGGGCTTCTATTCCCTCGCTAGCGCGTCGGGCTTCTGCGGAAAAATGGTCCGCGATTCTGCTTAATCCATCCCCGGGCTATTCGGCCGAGATGCGAGTCGGGGCCAGCTCGGTATCGCGTTCGAGATGCCGGCCACCCCAGAGCCAAAACAGGCCGCTGATCAGGATCGAAACGGCGATGGCCATGAACCCGGCGTTCATATTCGCGCTCCACACGCCGCCGTCGTGCTTGCCGAAGGCACTACTCACCGCGCCGATTAGCGGTGGGCTGATGGCGTCGCCGAGGGCATGGATGATGAAAATGTTCAAGGCAAAAGCGGCCGCGCGGATCGATGGATGCACGACGTTCGCCAGAATCGTATTCGTTGGCCCCGTGTTGATGAACAGCGCGAAGGCGGTGATGAAAATCAAAATCCAAGCGGCCGGAAATGGCACCCAGGGCAAAGCCAGAAAGAGCGGAAAGCCGATGAACATGCCGATCGCCGAGACGAGAAAATAAGCCCCGCCGAACCGCGGACGAAGCCGGTCGCCGAGCCAGCCGCCGACGAGCGTGCCCGCGAGCCCAGAGACGACGATGATCGGGCCAAAAAAGCCATTGGCGTGCGACAGGGCGGCGGCAGTTGCGGCGCGGTCGTGGAAATCGAGCGGTCCGCCTTGCGGAATGCCTTGCCGCCAGACGATATATTTCGGCATCCAATAAGCGATGCCGCCGAGGGCGAATGTCATCGCCGCCATGCCGAGCGTGTTCAGCACGTACGACGGCGTTTTCAGCAGTTGCTCGTAATCGACGAGCCGGGCCTTGCGGTGCGGAACGCGGCTGCCGTCGCTGGTGCGGTCGGCGGCGCCGCGGGGCACGTCGCGGTGGGCCATCGCCAGAAATCCCAGCAGCAATCCCGGCGGCAGCACACAGTAAAACGCCGTGCGCCATGAATAGCCGGCCCCGACGACGAGGCTCGCCAATTCGTAGCCCAGCGCGCTGCCGACCGGAATCGCGCAATAGAACAGGGCCAACACGCGGCCGCGCCGCTCGATCGGAAACAAATCGCTCAGAATCGTCGGGGCGAGCGGGCCGTAAGCCGCTTCGCCAACGCCGACGAACAGCCGAGTGCCGAGCATCATGCCGATGCCGGTGGCGAGGCCCGACGCTCCCGAGGCAAGGCTCCACAGCGCGACGCCGACGCCGACAATCACCCAGCGGTTGTAACGATCGGCAAGCCAGCCGAACACCGGCGCGGTGAGCATGTAGCTCAACAGAAACGCGGTTTGCAACCAGCCGACTTGCGTGTCGCTGGCGTGAAAATCGGCTTGAATATCGGGCACGACGCCGGCCAACACGAGCCGGTCGATGTAGTTGAACAGATTGATCGCCAGCAGCAAGGCCAGCGCCCACCAGGCGAAAGCGCCCACTCGCGGCAACGCCGGGCGGTCGCGCGGCTGCGGGCTGCGATACGGATTCGGATCGTTGTGTGCAATGCTCACGCGCTGCCGTGGGGTGCGGGGATGTGAAAGAATCGGAACAGGCACCTCAAGCCGGCCGTTCTTGGCGATCCTTCGCCCCGCCGAGTTCGGAGCCAGTCCCCCATTCCTTCACAGGCTCTGACTGGTTTCGCTCCGGCTCGCCGAATGCTTTCGGGCGGCATAAGGCTCAAGTAGAATAGCATCCAACTTCGATTCGCAAACAGTCCATCTTTGGAGAGCTATTGATGCTGGGGGCCACGCTCGACGCCGCCGCCTATATTCGCCGGATCACTGAAGAACTAGGCCGCATCGATCTGGCCCAACTGCATGGCTGGGCCGATCTGCTGTTCGACGCTTGGAAGAACGAGCAGTTCGTCTACATCTTCGGCAATGGCGGCAGCGGCACCACTGCCACGCACATGTGCGAAGATCTCGGCAAGAGCACCTTGCGGCCCGAACACCTGGGCGATGAAGGCCGGCAGCGGCTCAAGGTGATGAGCCTGACCGACAATCTAGGCTGGATTCTCGCGGTGGGCAACGACTGCGGCTACGACCAGATCTTCGTCCAGCAACTGATGAACTACGGCCGCCCCGGCGATCTTGTCATCGCGATCAGCGGATCGGGCAACAGCCCGAATGTGCTCGCCGCCGTGGATTGGGCCAACCGCCACGGCCTGAAAACGCTCGGCCTGACCGGCTACGAAGGCGGCAAGCTCCGCCAACTCGCGACGCATTCGTTGCATGTCCCGCTGAACGATATGGGCATGGTCGAAAGCATCCATCTGGCCCTCTTCCACTGGGTGCTAAACGATGTGTATGCCCGCATCAACGGCGAGGGAAGGCATGAGCTAGGGGGTAGGGTCAGGGGAGAGGGTTAGGGGGTAGGGTCAGGGGATAGGGTTAGGGGGTAGGGGATACGGTTACGATTTTTGAAACGCACGATTAAGGAGGGGAGCATGGAGGCGGAATCGCGGGCGCACGGATTTCGGGAATTGAACGTTTGGCAGCTTGCGATGGATGTTGCCGCTCAGATCTATCAGCTAACTGCGATTTTTCCGAAGCACGAACTGTATGGACTTGCCAGCCAGATGCAGCGCGCGGCTGTCTCGGTGCCATCGAATATCGCGGAAGGGAACAAACGCGAATCAACGAAAGAGTATTTGCACCACATCTCGATTGCCGCCGGATCCCTCGCGGAACTCGAAACCCAATTGCTCCTCTCGGCGAAGCTGAATTACGCCGGCTCTCTGCCGGTGGAGAATTTGCTTTCCAGTTTCGGCGAATTGGGCAAAATGCTTTCCGGCCTCCGCCGATCCCTTCGTGCCAAGCTTTGATCCGCCCAGAGCCTTCTCGTCCCTACTCCCTCACCCCTAACCCTATGCTCCTCGGCCTCCGCCGCGCCCTCCGCGCAAAGCTTTAGTCCGTCGCTTTCGTCCTGTCCCCTCCCCTCACCCTCACCCTTCCTCTGATGTTTCTCGGCATTGAAATCGGCGGGACGAAGTTGCAAATCGGCGTGGGAGCCGGCGATGGTTCGCAGCCGGTCGCGCTGTCGCGATTGGAGGTCGATCCGGCGGCCGGGGCGGTCGGCATTCTCAGCCGGATCGAGGCCGAGGCCGCGGCACTCGCGGCGCGGTTTCCTGTGCGCCGCATCGGCATCGGTTTTGGCGGGCCCATCGATCCGCACACCGGGCGGATCATCCGCAGCCATCAGATCGAAGGTTGGCACGACTTTCCGCTCGCCGAATGGTGCCAGCGCACCTTCAAGGTGCCGGCAGAAGTGGGCAACGATTGCGATGTGGCGGGGTTGGCCGAAGCGAAGTTTGGCGCTGGCCATGGCCGCCGCGTGGTTTTTTATGTCACGGTCGGCAGCGGTATCGGCGGCGGACTCATCTTGGACGGCCAGATTTATCGCGGCAGCGGATCGGCGGCAGCGGAGATCGGCCATCTTCGCCCCGGATTGCACGCCGAACGGCCGGACGACACGGTCGAGTCGATGGCGAGCGGTTGGGGAATTGCCGCCGCCGCTCAATCGCGGCTTGCCGAGCCGATGCTGCACCCGTTTCCGCCGCTGGGAGACCCGATCCGGCACGGCAAACACGATTCGGGCCGTGAGCGGCTGTTGCAGGTCGAGGAAGTGACGGAAGAATTTGCGGCCGATCTCATGGCCCGGGCCGACGGAATGCTCGAGCAGGTGACGGCAAAGCTCGTGGCTCAAGCCGCCGGCGACGGCAATCAGTTGGCCATCGCGATTCTGCAAAACGCTTGCGGAGTGCTCGGCTGGGCAATTGCGCAAGTGATCACGCTGTTGGCGCCGCAAGTGGTGGTGGTGGGGGGCGGCGTGGCGCAAATCGGCGAATCGCTGTTCTTCGCCCCGCTGCGCAGCGCTGTCGAGCGGTATGTCTTTCCGCCGCTTCTGCAGAGCTACGAGGTTGTTCCGGCAGCGCTCGGCGAGCAAGTGGTGCTGCACGGGGCACTGGCGCTGGCGGCAGCGGCAGAAGAGAAAAGGCTGTGAGGCTTTGAGACCGCGAGGCGCGATTCGAGATGGTCAGCCGCTTTTCGCGCGGCGCTCGATTTCCGCGCGCACGTCGGGCAATGGGTAGTCGAGAATCGGCAGCTCGAGGCCGGCGAGTTCGTGCAGGCGGCCCCAACCGCGGGTCGTCAAGATTTCTTGCTGCCGCACGTATTGTGGATCGAGCTTCCGTTTGTCGAACGGCCCTTCCACAGCGACCGGCTCGAAATCGTCGGCCACGATGAATTGCGCCAAAACCGGATTGCAGCGGATGTGGCGCTCGCGCGTGGTGTGAAGTGTTTCCGGATCGAGCTGGCCGATGACATAGCGCAAATACAGATCGCTATCGACAAGATTTTCCACGTCGTCGCCGCACACGTCACACAGATAACCTTCTTCGCACTTGGCCATGGCAGGGGAAATAACGAATGTCGAATTTGTAATGTTGACGACACTAGCCCGAAGCGTTAGCGAGGGACGCACGCCGCTTGACGCACGCTTGCTCGATG
>DATAWG010000070.1 GCA_036267355.1 Pirellulales bacterium
ACTAGCCTTCCGCGATGCCACGAACCGCACGAATCGCGGCCGGAGGAATTGTTCTTCATGGGTCGCATCGCGGGCGACGCGCGCATGCAACTGTCCGACCAGCCGGCCGACTAGCAGGCCTTCGAACGTGTCTTGCAGTGCCGATCGTGTGCAGTGCCGATCGGCAAGATCGCGGCAGGCAAATGAACGGGCGGCTAGCGCCGGAAGTCCGGATGCGACGGATCGTTCAGCGATTCAAGGTAGGCGAGCAAATCCAGAATCTCGTCTTTATTGAACGTGTTGATCAATCCTTCCGGCATCGGCGAAATTTTCGAAAGCTTGCGCGACTCGACCTGCGATTTCGGAATCGTCACGGTCGCCGTTTCCAGCGGATCCGGCCGAAGCACGATCTTGTCGGCGGTCTCATTCACGATCCGGCCGACGAAAACCCGGCCGTCGGCGGTCTGGATCGCGGTGTTCATGTACTGTTCGGAGACGACTTTCGAGGGCTCGGTGATCGATTCCAAGATGTCCTGCCGCTTGAAGCGGGTTGCCACGGCCGTCAGATCGGGTCCGATTGCTCCGCCTTGATCGCCGTAGCGATGGCAGGCGATGCATTGGGCCTCCGTGAAAAGTTGTTTGCCTCGCGAGAAATTGCGGCCCCGGCCGACTTGGTTCAACAGCGGTTGTAGATCGGCGGTGGTCCATGCTTTGACTACTTTGCGCGGCGGGCCCGATGGTCGGCGGTACGATTGATTCCCGCTATACGCAGCCAGAACGTCGCTCAGCGCAACGATTTCGTCGGGCGACATCGAAAACTTTGCTTCTTCGTGAGCATGCGACATGTAATTGGAGAAGCTCGCGCCGTTGTTGTAGTGGATGCCCGCGTCTTCGAACCATTTGACGACGTACGCAGGATGCTTGCTCGAACGAGCGCCATTCCACCACGACAGATAAGGTCTGCGAAGATCGACGTTCCAGCCGGTTTTTATGTTGCGCAAGTCCATCACGTAGGTGACTTGCTCTTCTTGGGTGGGCGCGGCCTTCAGCAGCGCAATGGTTCGGGCGACCGCATTCGGCGCGTTCAGGCCCAGCAGGATCTGGCACAATTCGCGGTTTTCGAACTCGTTCTTGGCGGGATAGAGCGGGTCGACATCGGCGAGCAGAAGCTTCGCGCTTTCGCCGGTTGGAACACCATGTCGGGCGACCGACACTTCGATGACGCGCAGCTTCTCGAGCCGTTGTTCTTCGGTGAGGGCGGCAAAGGGGATGGAGATCAACGATTTCAAAAGAGCCGGTTGTGCGTCGCTCCCGCCCAATCGAGCCAACGCCAGCAGCGCCGTCAGCGCTGCTTCCGGCTGCTGTTCCGCCAGCGCTTTGGCCTGCCATTCGGAGACGGGATTGCGTTCGATCGCCAGCCGTGCGGCGTAGCGGATGAAGCGGTCGGGGCTGTTCAAGTGGGGCCACGCGAAATCGACTGCCGCGGGATCGGCCTTGACGTTGAACGCCTCCAACTTGTGCCGCAGGTTTCGCGCGTCGCTGCCGGCCTCGTCGTGAAGCTCGCTCGCGGGAAGCGGCGTGGCATTTTCTTTGCCGGTGTAGGCGACACGGAACAGACTCGATTGGGTGCCGCGGCCGCCGATGGTGAAATAAAGGGCTCCGTCGTCGCCGATCACGACGGCCGTCAAATTGAGCGGCGATTTGCGGCTATTGCCATGCAGAGATTTGGGCGCCACGAAATTTTCCCACTCGCCGGAATAGCTGGCGCCGCTGGGCGTGAGGTGCAGCGCAATCAGGCGGCCGTAGGTCCAGTCGCACATGAAAAACGCCTTCTGATACTTCAGCGGAAACTTTGCTCCCGCGCCGAAGATCACGCCGGTCGGGCTGCCGATTCCGACGGTTGCCGTCGCGGGCAAGCTGTCGAAATAATATTCAGGCCATTTGGCGCTTCCTTCGCGGAAGCCCTGATCGCCGCCGCGGACGGAATGAAAGGCGCGGATCGGCCGATACCACGGGGTGCCCCAGTCCCACTCCATGTCGCTGTCGAATCCGAACAGTTCGCCGTCGGGGTTGAAGGCGATGTCGTAGGTGTTGCGCAGTCCGGCGGAGAATAATTCCGGGTTCTTGCCGTCCAGATCCATTCGCGCGATGAATCCGCCGGGAGGCACCTTGCCGGCGCCGAAGCCATTGCCGTCTTCCGCGCGCTTGAGGACGATGTCGTCGGCATAATTGCGGGTCGGCGAGCTCCGCGTCAGGTCGGCCGGCAGATCGGTGAAATTTCCGCAGACGATATAGAGCTTTTTGTCCGGCCCGAGCACGATGCCGTGAGCGCCATGCTCGCCGGCGCCGCCGTGCCACTCGCGAAGCAATTCGACATCGTCGTAGCTGTCGTCTTCCTTGGTGTCGCGGCAGCGATATAAACCAAATCTGCCATCGCGTCCGGCTCCGTCGAGATAGAGCACGTTGCCGACAAACAACATGCCCATCGTTTCGGTGACAGGAATGTGGAGACGCTCTTCTTTCACGAGCTTTCCGTTGTCGAGCGTCAGGCGCGTGATCGGCTGGGCGCGCTGGCCGCCCAGGAGAAGGCGCCCCTTCGGGTCCTTCGTCATGCAGATCCAAGAGCCGTTTGTGACCCGATCGGCCTTGAGGACCGTTTGGATGCTAAAGCCGGGAAGCGTTTCCAAGACCGCGGCGGGATCGCCAGCAGCATCCGATTGCGGCGCCGAACCATCGGCGGGCCCATAGACAGCCTTGGTGATCACGAGCTTTCTCCCGGCCGGCGCCGCGATTTCGAGTCGCCCCCCCTCGTTGACATCGCGGTGGAATTTTTGGTCGCCAATGCGGTATTCGACATGGAGCTTCTTCGGAACGTCGGGAGCGGTGTCGCCGAACGTCTCATTGCCGGCGGCAATCGCAAGCTTGTTGTCCTTCACGGCAGCCGCGACCTTCGATGTGACGTTCGTCGCATCGTCGGCCTTGGCGATCGCGATGAACACTGCGACGAACAGTGCGATGAACGACGCGCCGACGACCGCAAAAGCAGGTGCGCTGCGAGGAAACGACGCCCGCGAACAAGGCAAACGAAACTTCATAGATGTCCTTCATGCTGATCTGGGTTTATTGAACTACGACGGATATTGGCGAATGGCACGAAGCATATTGTAACTTGCTGGCCGGCACATATCATCGGTTGCTCGCGGTCGTCGTCGGATTCTTTCGCACCGACGAAACCCGGGGTGTTCGGGTTCCCGCTGGCATGCCCTCGCCCGACAATGGGTGGAACCTCGGCACCCATTTGATCGCGCGGCTCTAATTGCCGCCACGCGATCGAATCGCAACGCCGGGGCCGCTCCGTCAAAATCCCTGGACGGTTGGCTGGAAACTCAAAATCAAGCCGCGCCGGCCGCGCCGCTGCCGACATTGCCTCGGTTCGGCTGCCGCGGTAGACTCCGCCGCCGCGAACTCCCATCGCCCGCGGTCCGTTTATATAATGCCTGACGGCACAAAGGGGAATGCTCCGATGATTGGTCGAACTCGTGCGAAGGGATTTACCTTGAAGCGACAAACGGCATTTGGCTTTGCGATCGTGTTGCTCGCGGTCGGTTTGTGGGGCTGCGGGCCCTCGGGGCTTGGCACAAATCGGGCTCAGGCCCAATCCGGCGGCCTGGGCGGCCTGGGCAACTTGCAACGCGCCGACGGGTTGGGAGATTCACTCGACGATTCCGCCGGCGACCTCGCCGTTCATGCCAGCATCTTGCCCCCCAACGGCGATCGGCCGGCACAACTCGTGATCGCGGTTGATATTCCGCCCGGCTGGCATACTTACTCGATCACGCAGCCCGAACATGGCCCGAACCGCACGCAAATCAAGCTCGACCGATCCGACGAATACAGGGCCGGCAAATTCACGGCCGATCCGCCGCCCAGGTCGCACATCGACGATGCCTTCCCGGGCATTCCACAGGAAGAGCACACTGGGCATGTCACGTGGACGGCCCCGCTGACATTTCGGCAAGGTGTCGATCTGTCGCAATTCAAAATCTCGGGCTCGGTGTACGCGCAGCGCTGCTCGACCGGATGCTTGCAGCCGAAGGACTTTAATTTTACGGCGGTCGTCGTCGGAGCGCCGAAGATCGTGACTACCGGGCCGATGGCTTCTCGGCCAGGGGCCACCGGGCGACAGCCCCCGATTCCGGCGACATCCCGGCCGGCAGCGGAACCCGTCTGGACGGCGGGTCGGTATCAGGCGGTCGGAAGCGATGCGATCGTGCAGGGCTCGATCGAGCCTGCGGTGGTCGCGCCGGGGAGCACGATCCGTGTCTCGCTCGTCGTTTCGCCTGGCCGCGGAGCGCACGTGTATGCGCTGGCCGCTCGCGACGCCGCAGCGGTCGGCAGCGGCAAGCCGACGCTGATTGCAGTACAAAAGCTCCCACATTGGATAGTGGATTCCGCGCGGCCCGATCGCGAGCCGCTGGAGGAAACGACGGAAGCCGGGCGGCAGAGCGTTTACGACAAGCCGGTTCGCTGGAACGTGAATATCGCCGTTCCGCAGAACGCCTCGGGGACATTCCCGATCGACGGAATTATCGGCTATCAGACCTGCACTGCGACGAGTTGCGACTTCCCGAAAGCCGCCCGATTCAAAGGCCAGATCATGGTCGGGGCGGCCGGGTTGGCTCAGGTCGACGCGGCGCCGCTTTCCTTTTCTCCGGCAACTTACACCGAGGCGGCCGAGCTGGCTGCCGGCACTCTGGGCCTTGCGACGGCCCGCAACGCGGCGCACCCGGCGCCGGAGATCGCGGCGTCGTCGGTGCTGTTCGGCCAATTGCACCCGCGCATCAAGGGCACCGAGCCGACCAACGTTGTCTCGGTGATCTTCCTTGGATTCATCGGCGGATTGATTTTGAATCTGATGCCCTGCGTGCTGCCGGTCATCGGGTTGAAAATTCTGGCGTTCGTCGAGCAAGGAGGGCGGAACCGAGCTCGCGCGCTCGTGCTCAATATCTGGTATTCGCTCGGGCTCTTGACCGTGTTCATGGTCCTTGCGGTGCTGGCGGCGAATCTGCAATGGGCCTGGGGGCAGCAGTTCCAATCCACGACATTCGACATCGTGATGTGCGGCATCGTGTTTACGATGGCACTGAGCTTTCTCGGCGTGTGGGAGATTCCGATCCCGGGCTTCGTGGGTTCGGGCAAGTCGGCGAAATTGGCGGCGAAGGAAGGAGCGGCGGGCGCCTTCGCCAAGGGCGTGCTCACCACCGTATTGGCCACACCGTGCAGCGGCCCCTATCTAGGCGCCGTGTTCAGCTACACGCTGACGCAATCGCCGCTGCTGACCTATCTGGTATTTGCGTCGATCGGCCTGGGAATGGCATCGCCGTATTTGCTGCTCGGGGCGTATCCATCCCTGTTGCGATTCTTGCCCAAGCCGGGCGCTTGGATGGACACGTTCAAGCAGTTAATGGGCTTCGTGCTGTTGGGCACGGTCGTGTATCTGTTGTCGCTCTTGGATCAGAACCTGTTTTTGCCGGTGCTGACGCTGCTATTCGGGCTGTGGGCCGGCTGCTGGTGGATCGGCCGCACACCGCTGACGGCGAATTTCGGCCGCAAAATGGTGGCATGGGGCAGCGGCGCGGGGGTGGCTGCGGCAATCGGCGTGTTCGCCTTCACCGTGCTGATTCCCCGGCCGGCCCTGTTGGGTTGGCAGCCTTATTCGACGGAAGGGCTTGAAAAACTGCTCGCGGCGAAAAAAACCGTGATGGTGGATTTCACGGCCAATTGGTGCCCGAATTGCCATTTGAATTCGGCCCGGGCGATCAACACCCATCGCGTCGAGCAGATCGTGCAGGCAAACGGCGTCGTGCCGCTGCTGGCCGATTGGAGCAATCCATCGCCCGACATCGAGCGAATGCTCAAGGCGCTGCATAGCAAGTCGATTCCGGTGTTGGCGATTTTTCCCGCCGACCATCCGAACGAGCCGTTTGTGCTGCGCGACGTGGTAAGCCAATCGGAAGTCTTGGAAACGCTTCAAGAAGCCGGCCCCTCGCAAACCGGCCTGGCGTTGCTCGACCGCGCGCCGCGCTAAGACGAAGCAGCTCACGCGGAGGCGCGGGGAATGCGGAGGAGAACGAGCGGAGGAAGAATTGCGGAGTCGCAATCGGTCGCACGATTGCAGGTCGGTTCACAAATCGCTCGTATTGCGTCCGTTCCTCTTTCTTCTTCTTCTTTCCTCCGCGCTTCCCACGTCTCCGCGTGAGCTGCTTCGCCTGCTTGGTCTGCTTCGCCTGCTTCGTCTCCGTCGCACTCCGTCGGTCTCCGCGCGCCGGGGCTGGCTAACGCGCTTCCCTGGTGATACGATTTCGGCCTGCACTTTCGCCGTGCCAACGCGCGGCAACGCATTGCCCGAACACGTTCCCGGAGGAAAGAGTCATGGCCGACAAGCAGGCGCTGATCGATGGCTTGAACGAAGATCTCAATCTGGAATTGGAAGCGATCTTGCGCTACGTATACCACGCGGCCAGCGCGACGGGCCTGTTGGGGCACGAGCTGCGCGAGATGGCCAAGGCGGATTTGGCCGGCGAGCTTGTGCACGCTTCGTTTTTGGCCGACAAAATCGCCGCGCTTGGCGGCGAGCCGAACATCAATCCCCGGCCGCCGAAGAAGCATAAATCGGCCAAGGATATGCTCCAAGAAGATGTCGCTGCCGAACGGGCGATCGCCGAAAACTACCGCCGCCATATCGAGCTGGCCGAAGCGCTCGGCGAAAAAGGCTTGGTAATCAAGCTCGAAGACATCCTCTCCGACGAAGTCGACCACGCCGACGAACTCGAGCGGCTGGCGCGTTGATGTGCGGTCCTCGGATGCGAAAGAATGGGGATGGGCGCCCCGCGGAAACCGTTTTTCGGGCTTCTGCGGCCGGGTTCGGAGCCAGTCACCGTTCATTCCAAGCTCATAGGGGAATTTGCGGATGGCCGATCATGTCGTGTTGTTGAGCGTGCCGGGGCTGCGGGCAACAGATCTTGCGGCGATGCCGAATCTCAGCCGGCTCGTGGCGGAGGGGGATCGGGCCGCGCTCTCGCCGAGTTTTCCCTGCCTCACTTGTCCGGTGCAGGCGAACATGACAACCGGCAAAATGCCGGCGCAACATGGCGTCGTGGCCAACGGTTTTTATTGGCCCGAGCGGCATGAAGTCGAGATGTGGACGGCATGGAACGACGCTATTCTCTCGCCCCAGATTTGGGACATCCTGCATCAACACGACTCGGAGCTGCGCTCCGCCGTATGGTTCCCGCTGTTGGCCAAGGGGGCCGGGGCCGATTGGATTTGCACCCCCGCGCCGATCCACAATCCCGACGGCAGCGAATCGCTGTGGTGCTACACGCAGCCGACCGAGATGTATGGCGAATTGCGCGACGCGCTGGGCCATTTTCCGCTGCAGCATTTCTGGGGACCGCTGGCCAATATCCGCTCGACCGCTTGGATCGTCGATTCGGCGATTCACCTGGCCCGCCGCGAACGGCCAAATTTTTTCTACATCTATCTGCCGCATCTCGACTACGCCGCGCAGAAATCGGGGCCCGATAGTCCCGCGGCATCGCAAGCCCTCGTGGATCTCGACGAGGTGCTCGGCCGGCTATTTGCCGCGTTTCAGGAAATCTATTCCGGCTCGGATCGGAAGGAAGAGCCGCTCTGGCTCGTGGCCAGCGAATACACGATTTGGCCGGTGGATCATGTCACTTATCCGAATCGCGTGCTGCGCGAGGCGGGATTGCTCGCGGTGAAGGAGCAGCCCGACGGCGAATATCTCGACATCCCCGGCAGCACGGCCTGGGCAATGGTCGATCATCAACTGTCGCATGTCTATATCCAAGGGGGCGCAGAGAGTATCGAACGCGTCAGAAAACTGTTCACCGGGCGCGAAGGGATTGCCGAGGTGCTGCTGGGTGAAGACCTGGCCCGATACGAACTGAACCACGAACGGTCGGGGCAGATTGTGCTCGTGTCGGCGGCGAACAGTTGGCAGGCGTACTATTGGTGGCTCGACGACCGGCGGGCCCCGCCCTTCGCGCGCACCGTCGATATCCACCGCAAGCCGGGCTACGATCCGGTCGAATTGCATTTCGACCCGGCCACGAAGAGCATTCCCCTCGATGCGACGCGCGTGCGCGGTTCGCACGGCGCTCCGGTGCGTGAAGCATGGCAACAGGGAGTGTTGCTGACCTCGCAGCGCGGAGTGCTCGAAGGCCCCCCGATGGCCGACACCGATGTGTTCGACCTGGTGCTGCGGCAGTTTGGAATATAGGCTTGAGGCTTAAGGCTACAGCCTTTGGGTACGAAGCAAGCGGGGGCTACGCGCCCTTACAGCTTCAAGCCGCACTGCCGTTCTTTGTCGCTCAAGCCTTCAGTCTGTAGCCTTCAGCCTTTCCTACCATCTTGCCTCCACGCCAGCGTTGAAGCCGTGGATGATCACGCTTTCGTGGGCGTTGAGCGCGGTTCCGGTCGCGGCCGTGTTCGTGAAATCGACTTGATTAGGCGCCAGGGCCAAGTCGCTGATCCACAGGCCCGTATAGCCGAGTTTTGCCGTGAGGAACGAAAACACCGGGTAGGTCATGTAGGCCGACACTTCACCGGCGAACGACAGTTCGGTGTTCGAGCTCCCCGCCGAAACGAGAGTCACCGTGTTGTCGGCATCGTTGACGGTCTGGTGCTGGGCCGCGGAGTTCGCGAACACACCGGCCTTGGATTCGATGTCGAATTGCAATCGGCTGATCTGCCATTGGCCGCGAACACCGAGTTGCGGGCCCAACAGGTGGTTGTGCGAATTGATGGTGTAGTCGCTCGCGGATACCGCGCTCGAAGCGCCGTTGATGTCGTATTTGTCGTTGACTTCGATATAGCGGACGCCGGCTAGAAATTGGATGTTGGCATACGGGCGAACGAAGTTGAATTCCGTGCTGTCGAAACGGCTGGTGTAGCTGGTCGTGATCGCGCTGGTGCCGCCCGCGGCACTGCCCAAATCGGTCAGCACGGTGCCCAGCGCCCCGGGGATCGTCAGATCGGCGGCGCCGGTCGCTCCCGAGCGGCTGGTCCAATAGTTTTGCCCCTCGAACGTGGTTTCCAAGGCGAACGCTTGGGGAAACATATAGCCGGCGGTCATCTTCACCCCCGGTTCGTATTTGAACTCGGGCGAGCTGGTCGTGTTTTGCAGCACGGTGCCGGTGGTGGTTTCGATCACCGGCTGTGAGACGAGGCCCATCGTGCGCCGGGCATAAAACACTTCGGCGTCGAAATAGGCCCAGTGCGTCAGTTGATCGTTGAAGCATTGCGCGGGCGGGGCGCATCCGCCGCCACATTGATCGCAGCCGGGTCCGCCCCCCATTGGCAGCGGGCCGCCTTGCTCGCCGGGACCGGGGCCGTAGAGTTGTGCCTGAGCGGGATCCATTTGCATTTGGCCATATTGCGCTTGGCCCGCCGGGTAGCCTTGCATGGCGGGATAGCCGCCTTGCATCATCGGATAGCCTTGCATTCCCGGGTTGCCCTGCATCGCGTAGCCTTGCTGTCCGTAAACTTGCGTCGCATAGTTTTGCGCCGCATAGCCCTGGCCGCCATAACCCTGGTTGCCGGGCGGATAGCTGCCGGGCCCTTGGGCCTGCGCGCCAACGGTGAAAAGGGCCAACATGGCTGCCGCCATGGCCAACTGCGAAACCTTCATGGGTCGTCTCCGTGTCCGGGCGAATGCTGCGACGCGATCGATAGGACCGCCGCCAGCGGGAAGTGGCGTCGGCAAAGCGTCGTCGGATAGGACGGTTCGGCAGCGGGCGATTTACCCCCTCGCACATTCGCTGCGAATATCCCTTACCACCGGATTCATCGGATTAAGCGGCCAGTTAACTCAATCGGAAAGGCCCGAAAAATCGGCTCACATGGCATAAACCGACCCCTTCCGTGCGTCTGGGCGACAACCACGGAAGGATGGATAAACTTTTCCGGCGCCCTCGGCGGCCGCGCCATTCAGCAATCGTCCGGAGCCCGCCGCGCTAGCACCGAATAAACCGGATTACTCATCGCGCCACACTAGCCCGAAGCGTAAGCGAGGGAGCCACCGTGGCAAACCCTCGCTAACGCTTCGGGCTACTATCCCGCGGCATGTCGCGAATTCCTGGCACTACGAATAATCCGGGCTAAACCGGCCGTCCAATCCGCCACTAAATGGAGATGGCAACTACTTGTTACCTGCAGCGCACGGGCTCATCTCCGGCTTTCCGACCAGGAACTGCCCACCGCGCTCACGCCGGCCGTTGCAGCCAATCGGGCAATCGCCTCACATTCCCCTCGCGATCGACGCATGCAATCTTGCTGCGTCCCGTGGCCAGCAGTTCCGTGCCGCGGTAGAGATGATATTCATGCTCGATCCGCGCCCCGCGCGCCGAGAGCGTGGTGGTGCGCAGCGTCAGCAGGTCGTCGTAGCTGGCCGGCCGCAGATATTTGCAGGAAATCTCGGAGACGACCAGATACAGCCCGAGCTCTTCGACTTGCTTGTAGCTATAGCCGGCGGCACGCAACAATTCGGTTCGGCCGAGTTCGAAATACGTCGCGTAGTTGGCATGATGGAGCCGGCCCATGGCATCGGTCTCCTGATAGCGAACGCGGATTTGCAAATCGTGTTGCAGAAGCATGGGGAATAGCGTGAGGGTGAGGGTGAGGGCGAGGGCGAGGGCGACGGGCTAGGAGGTGTGTGCTGGCACGAATGGGAACGGACATGGAGGTTTCTGACTTTTGAAGTGGCGTCGGGCACGCTTCCGCGTCTCGAACCCCTAACCCTAACCCCTAACCCTACTCTATCCTCTCCCAGCGTTTTGATTCCGCCGAGCGGTAGGCTGCATCGAGAACGCAATTGACGATGTAGCCGTCGGCGAAGGTTTCGCGCGGAGGGCGGCCATCGACGACGCATTCGATGAAGTGCCGCATTTCCTCGCGGTAGCCGTACGTCCACGCTTCGTCCACCGGCGGAAAAAGCCAGCCAGTCTCCGATTCGGCCTTTTCAACCGTGTAGCCCACGCCCGAGCGGGAAAACACTTTGATCGGCGTCTCCCGCGTCACGTCGGTGAAGATCGCGCCTTCGCTGCCATAGACTTCGTTGCGCAAGTCGAGCCCGCCGCGGGCTGTCCAACTCAATTCGGCCTGCCCCAACTGGCCCCCTTCGAACCGCATCAGCAGCACGGCGTTGTCTTCAGCGTCGGTTCGCTCGTGATGGAGCAGCCGGCCGGTCCACGCGAACACCTCGACGATCGGCACTTCCTTGCCGATCAAATACCGGGCCGCTTCGATCGTGTGGCAGCCCATGTCGAGCATCGCGCCGCCACCGCTGAGTTCTTTCTTCCAGAACCAATCGGAATGCGGCCCCGCATGCGCTTCGCGCGACCGCACGGTGAGCACCTTGCCGATCCCGCCGCGCTCGACAAACTCGCGGGCCTTCATCACCGACGGGCTGAACACCTCGGTTTCGCCGTAGCCGTGCAACACGCCGGCCGCCCGAACGGCCTCGAGCATCTCGCGGGCTTCGTGCCGATTGCGGCCCAACGGCTTGGTGCACACAACGTGCTTGCCGGCCCGCGCGCAGCGCACGACCAGATCCTTGTGCGCATAATTCGGCGCCGCGACAAGCATGAGATCGAGATCCGCGCGGCCGATCGTACCGTTCACGTCTGCCGTGGCCTCGGGGATCTTCCACTGGCTCGCAAATGCCCGGGCATGCTCGATCGACGGCGACGCGACGACCGGTATTTCCCAACCGGCGACGTTCTGCAAGCCCTGCAAGTAAAACGTGCTGAGAAATCCGCTGCCGAGCAGGCCGATGCGAACGGTCATCGATGCGTCGCCTTCCCATGTAGCAGGCACACTCCGTGTGCCGTCAGCCGTTGTGAAAAAGATCGCCGACGTTTTGCACGTGTGCGCCGTTTGGTGCAAAGCGCAGTTGTGCCTACGGACTCACAGCGTCTCCAGCTCTCGCCGCCCGATTTCGAGGATTTTCGCGTCGTCCCATTTTTCGAGCGGCGAATAGCGCGGATGGCGCGATTCCTGATACGGATCGTTGCGGGCCGTGTTGTAGCAGCAGATCAAGGCCCAGCGCGGATCGGGGCTGCGGTTTTGCGCCGAGCAGTGCAACAGGTTGGCGTGAAAAAAAATTGCCGAGCCGGCTTCCATTTCGCAGTGAACCAATTCCATCCGTTCCATCGCAGCGGCAACGCGTTCCAGATTGGCCCCGGTTTGGTCGCCCACTTTGCCATGGTCGATGCGCCCCATGCGATGCGAACCTTTGAGCACTTGCAAGCAGCCGTTTTCCTTGGTCGCCCGATCGATGGCGATCATGCAGCTCGCCAAGTCGGGAAACAGGCAGCCGTTGTGATACCAATAGCCGTAATCCTGGTGCCATTCCCAAGCCCCGCCGGTGAATGCCTCTTTGAGGATTATCTTGTGATGGTAGTGGTACACTTCCCCGCCGAGCAGCCGCTCCATGGTGTCGACGATCCGCCGGCAGCGGACCAGCGCGCTTTCGATGTCGTCGCCCAATTCGTTTTGGACCGCCAGCTTGATCGCCCCGCCTTGCCCGTCGCGGCGGCTGGCGGCCTGTTCGACCCGCGCGTGTCGCGATCGCGCGATTTTTCGCAGCAGTTCGATTTCGCCTGGATCGAATAGACCACGCACAAGAAAGAAACCATCTTCCTGAAAGCGGCGAACCAATTCGTCGGTGACAGTGAATGGGGGCATTGAAAGGAACGCGCCTCGAGAGACGGAAAGCTTTTCGCGCTGGGCCATTGAGCATGATCGCGTATCGAAGCACGTCCGACAAGCGGCTGAGAATTGTTCGCCAGAAACTGTCGGGCAAGGTGTCGTTCGCCGATCCGACGTGGAAAAAGGATCATCCGCTTCGGCAGGAGATCGGCGGTCGGATTCCGGAAAATCGCTTCGTGCGGCAAATCGACGCGGCCGTGGACCGACTTGATTTGAGCCACGTAACACTCCCGCACACCCGCGGCCTGGCTACGTATCGCGCCATCGGCTGTTTTCGCTCGTCTGCCGCGCCGTCTCGCGAACGCGACAGGACGCTCGCGGCGCGCGGCAATCGTCTCACGAAGTCGGCCGCTCGTGGCATTTTTCGCAGCCCAGATCGTCAAACCGAACCAATGCGATTCCGCTTGCAAACACCGGAAAGCCGCGATCGACATATCCCGCGTCGGCGATTTGTTGCAACGTCGCCGCTTGCGGCGGAGGTGGAGCGGACTTGAGCAGCACCAATTCCCCCGCCCCGAGAACATCAGCCAGCCGAGCGGCAATGGAATCGCTCGTCGCGTCCCAACTGTGTGGCAACCGCGATCCGCCGGCCTGCGGCTCGATGCGGCGAAGAAAGTCGCGCGGACCAAATGCCACCAAACGCCGCTCGGCAAACGCCGCTTGCAAATCTTCGCAACGATCGACCGGGAGCGCCTCCGGCAATTGCCGTCGCACAGCCGCCATGTTGGAACTCATGGCATCGATCGCCAACCAATGGGCCGTCGATGGATCGAGGCCGACCTCCCGATCGCGGTCACGAATTGCGTCGGCCAATCGCCCGCCGCCGACAATCAGGATATTCACGGCGGGTGGTTGCTCGGCAAGCCAGCGCCGAAATCGGGCCGCCCAATCCGGCAAATTCAGCAAACTGCCACCGAGTTTGACAACGCGAACCAAGTTCGCCGGTCGTTGCGCCGCGCTTGCGAATGCCGCCGCCATCGCATTGCCGCCGCGCTTCACGGATCGTTGTCGGGAGGGTCGCCAATGCTACGCAGAAAATCGGCCAAACGCGATTGAATATCGACCAGATTCTGCCACTGCTGGAAGTCGACCGTCACCCGGTCTTTCGGACTCTTGATTTTGGCCGCTTCCAAAAGGTCGCGTATCCGATGGTGAAAATAGCCGAAAATCTCGCACACCTGCGCCGCCTGCGCCGGGCTGAGATGCTCGGGCAACTGCGGGGGCTCAAGCGCGTTCATCGTTTCTTGAATCTGATAATCGCTGTTCGAGCCGCTGTCGAACGATTCGGCCAATTCTTCGCTGGCCAACACGGCATGGTCTTCCACGCCACGCGTCGATGGCTCGCGTGTCTGGCTGCCGCTGAGCCGTGCCATCCTGGCCGCGATCTGCTCTCGGGAGCCAAACAGCAAGATCGAGCGCCCGACGGCAATCAAATCGCCATAGCGCAGGATTCGCAACTGCACTTCCTCGCCGTTGACCTTCGTGCCATTGGTGCTTTCGAGATCCGTCAACACGACTTTATCATGGTCTTCCTGAATCTTCAGATGGAAGCGGCTGACCCGCTCGTCGTTCAACTGGATCGAATTGCCTTCCTCGCGGCCGATCGTGACCGGCGTGGGAAGGTCCTCGAACGCGCGGCCTCGATCGGCTCCGTCCAGAATCCGCAGAGTGACGAACGCCATAGGATCAAGCCGCCCAAAGGTGCTCTTGCCCAAGTTAAGATCACGGCCGCCGAAGATCGACAATCGGCCGCCGTTTCAAAGACACCATTTTACACGCCAAGCCAGTAAATCCCAAACCAAACCCGGCGGATTGCCTGTTTCCGCCGGAAAACACCCGCGACCTAGCACGCGGCCGGCCGCACCCAACGTAGCAGGCACACTCCGTGTGCCGTCTGCCCCGCTCTGTGCCCAACCCGCCGCGGAGCGCAGACGGCACACGGAGTGTGCCTGCTACGTTGACCGCCTTCGGGCTCGACAAAGCCAAATTGGCGACCGCAGCGCGATCGGCGCCGTGGCATTGCCGGGAAACATTGCCGTCGAAATCAAAACGATCTTCGAAATCGAAGCGGCGTAGCACGCGGTCGCAGGCCGCATCCAACGTAGCAGGCACACTCCGTGTGCCGTCTGCCCCGCTCTGTGCCCAACCCGCCGCGAAGCGCAGACGGCACACGGAGTGTGCCTGCTACGTTGACCGCCTTCATTCGAAATTCATCATCGAGCCACACTTTGCGGCATTAGCCTTCAGCCTGTAGCCTCATCCTGCCGCGACGGGCGCCTCTTTCCGCGATTCGTGGTGGTCGATGTTTTGCCACCATTCGCGGGCCATGTCTCGC
>DATAWG010000071.1 GCA_036267355.1 Pirellulales bacterium
CGCGCGAAACCGCAAGCGAGCTTCCATGCCCGTTTGGGTTCGAAGCTCGCTTGCGGTTTCGCGCGCCGGCCGCCGTGGCGTTCGTAGCGCGCCGTGCAAGCACAGCCTGCGGCGGTTGTCAAGAACCGTGCGGAAATCGCCGTGCGCTTCGCGAAAAAAACGGCAATCATGGGTTGCTCCGTTTCGCGAATTGAGTTTACGATGGGGATGGCATTGATACGTTCGGCGTGCGGGATGTGCGCCGGCCAAGTTCATCGTGGGAGAGCGACCGATGATTCATTACTCGTGTGACCTCTGCAAGCGGTTGATCGACCCCGAGGAAGATCTCCGCTACGTCGTCAAGATTGAAGTGTTTGCCGCCGTCGATCCGGTCGATGGCGACCAGAGCGCGGGAAACCACGAAGACGATCGCGATCACTTGCAGGAGATGCAAGAGATTCTCCAACGGATGGACGAGACCAATAGCGATCTGACCGGCGGTGACGCGGTCGGTGAGGATGTCTACCAGCAACTGCGATTCGATCTGTGTCCCGAGTGCCGCAAGAAGTTCGCCAAGAATCCGCTCGGCCGCGAATCGCTCAAGCATTTCGACTTCAGCAAGAATTGAATTCGCGGCCTAGTTCCGCGGCCACGACTCATACACGACGCGCGAAACCGCAAGCGAGCTTCCTCGGCGAATCCGAATGGAAGCATGTTTGCGGTTTTGATTGTTTTGCGCACTGCATCAGGCCCGCGACAATCCCACTCCCAACAAATCCGAATCGAATGACCAGCCCTGCCACACTCAAGATCGCCGTGATCCCCGGCGATGGAACCGGTCCGGAAGTTACCGACGAAGCCCTCAAAGTGCTTAAGGCCGTGGCCGGGCTCGAAAACTTTCGCTACGAATTGCAGCACTACGATTTCGGCGGTGAGCGCTATCTGCGAACCGGCGAAACGCTCCCCGCCGGCGCGGCCGACGAATTGCGTTCGTTCGAGGCGATCTTCCTGGGGGCGGTCGGGCATCCTGGCGTTCCGCCGGGGGTGATCGAAAAAGGCTTGCTGCTCGAACTGCGATTTCAGTTGGATCAGTACATCAATCTTCGCCCCGTGAAATTGTTTCCCGGCGTGGAAACGCCACTGCGCGACAAAGGGCCTGCGGATATCGACTACGTCATCGTGCGCGAAAACACCGAAGACTTGTATTGCGGCGTCGGCGGATTCTTGAAAAAGCACACGCCCGACGAAGTGGCCAGCCAAACGGCCCTCTACACGCGAAAAGGCTGCGATCGCTGCATCCGCTGGGCCTTCGATTTCACGCGCCGCCGCAACAATCCCAAAGGCAAAATGCTGACCCTCGTCGCCAAAACCAATGTGCTCACGTACGGGCACGATCTGTGGTGGCGAGCGTTTCAAGAAGTTGCCCGCGAATATCCGGACGTGAAGGCCGACTACAACCATGTCGACGCTTGCTGCATGTGGATGGTCAAAAATCCGGAATATTACGACGTGATTGTGACCACCAACATGTTCGGCGACATCATCACGGATTTGAGCGCGGTGCTGCAGGGGGGATTGGGCGTCGCGGCAGGCGGCAACATCAATCCCGATCCGGGCGGTGTGAGCATGTTCGAGCCGATGGGCGGCAGCGCTCCGAAATACACCGGCCAGAATGTGATCAACCCGATCGCCGCCATCAACGCCATGAGCATGCTTCTGGAGCACACCGGCCAGCCGCAATCCGGAGCGCGCGTGATGCGAGCGATCCAAAGCGTTACCGGCACGAAGATGAAGGGCCAAGCCGCCGGCAAAATGGGTTATGGCACCAGCGAAGTCGGTGATCTGGTCGTCGCGGCACTGGGCGGCTGACGCGGATTCACGGGGTTGCCGCTGGCAAGCGCAGTCGGCCAGTGTTGGCGCCGCTTGACTCAAGCTGCAACACGAACTCGCGGATCTCCACTGGCAGACTTCGATTGCCGGTCGCACTCACGATCGCACATCGGCACGGATCGGCGCGGCCTGTCAGATTGGAACGCCTGGCCTACATCCGCCGAGATTTTCAGATAGCGGCAAGCCAAGCCATCGGCGCAGTCGGCACGGTCGTGATTCGCCTTGGCATGGGTCGCCGAAGAAGTCGCTGCCGCTTCATCGGCCCCAGACGCTTTTCCGAAAAGAAACTCCTGGGCATGATTCAACAATTCGTCGCAATAGAGAGAACTGGGCCGTTCGCAATGCCATAGCGCGTGGCCCCGGCCGTCGCGATTTGGGCACGTTTGACCCGCTAGCGCGGCGACGGCTTCGGCGGCGCGATAGCGATCAAAAAAGAACGGATATAAGAACCGCGTTTGCAAGTCGCGCAAAGCGCCGATTGGTTCAGCCACCGCATGGCTGTCGCTCGCCGAGCGATCGCCTTCAGACAAACTCAGGATTGGCGTGGCCATTGATACCGACTCCTGTCGGTCGGGAACTTGAAAGTCCGCCCCCAGAAACCTACACTGGCCGCCTATCGCCAGCGACCGATTATCCCGACGTGCGGCCGACGAATCAAGTTGCGCATCGAGAATGGTTGCACAACGGGCGTGCCCATGGCAGAAAGCATGCAGGCGCAATAGGCGGGCGATATACTGTTGCCAACACGACCTCGTCCGGCGGATCGGCGAACGGCGCACCATCGAATCGTTTGTATTCGAAGGGCGGCGATCTGAAGCGACTGTGAGTAACTCGAGCCATGCCCGATGTGCTTCGAACCGTCCGAATTTTCATCTCCAGCCCCGGCGACGTGGTCGAAGAGCGCGACCAGACGCGGCGCATCACCGAGAAACTCGAACGGCAATATGACGGCGCTTCGTTGGAACCGGTGCTTTGGGAGGATTTGCCGCTTCCCGCCACGGCTCGGAACCCCGCTGGGAACGACCGTCGCTCGGCCGGACGGCGCGCCGTATCGCAGCGGCACGGAGCGCGAATTCGATCTGATGCCCGCCAACCGCGCAAGAAGCTCAATCGTCCCAACGCCCCTGGATGCCCGCACCGTGAGCTACAATCCTCAACCGCTCGATACTCGTTCCATCGAATTGCCCGCGGCGATCGCGCCGCTCGTCGAGCAGCTCGCCGAGCACAACCACGATATCTGGGCCCGGCAGCGCATCGCCGACGGCTGGACCTGGGGGCCGCGGCGCGACGACGCGAAAAAAACGCACCCCGGCCTGGTTTCCTACGCCGAGCTTTCCGAAACCGAAAAGCAATACGACCGCAACTCGGCCATCGAATCGCTCAAGGCGATCGTTCTGCTGGGCTACGAAATCCGAGCGAATCGCGACTCGTGATGCGTTATTCCCAACCGAGCCGCGCCCGGCGCCATGCCGAGTGCATTGAGTGGGGATGTGCCTCGTCGGCGCCAACATCCCCACGCAAAGCCGTGGACATGGCACCCATTCTGCGGCAACTGCGCGGTTTGCTTCAGCCTGCCCAAGAACCGAACCGGGCGACGCGTTTACGAAGCCGGCGGCGGTTCTTTCGGCAGCCGGGCAAATTCGTCCTCGCTGAGGCCCCTCGCTTCGGCAATCGCGTGCATTTGGCTGATCGTCACACGGATGTTTCCGCGGTCGCACGAAAATCGTTGGAAGGCGGCATGATAGGCGGTTGCGGCCTCGTCCAGTTTCCCTTCGAGCAACAGCGATTCGGCCAACGACACTTGCGTCCAGTAATCCGGCTCGATCGACGAACAGCCGCATTCCCGCAAGCGATCGTTTCGGCCGGTCAATAGCTGCTCGATTTCGGCGGCCAGCTTCCACGATTCTTCGGCTCTTCCGAGCAGGAGCGATGTGGTCGCGGCGTTGATTCCGAGATAAGCATTTTGGCCCTTCGACTTTTTCCAACCGGTGAGATAAAGCTTGTGCGACTTGGCAAGCCAATTGCGGGCCGCGGGGTCTTGCTTCCACATCCGCTTATAAACTCCCGCGGCAATGCCGACGGTCTCATCGTCGTCGCTATTGCGGTCCATGAGATCGTCGATCATTTTGCTTGCCGCGGCGAGATCGCCCGAGCGGCTGGCGTGCAGCATTCTCAGTTGCTGCAAGCGCAGGTTGTCCGGATGCCGCTTGAGCGCATCGCCGAGCAATTCGCCGGCGGCTGCGAGGTCTGCTTCTTCGCCGTGGTTGATCCACAGCTCGGCGATGATGGCGGCCGTTTGTCCGGTGCGCAGCAATGCCGGCCCTTGCTCGATGCGAAGCGCGGGCCAACCGGAATGCCACGTTCGTCCTAATTTCTCGGCATTCGCCATCGCCCCGCGCAGCGACTCATCGGTCGCCAGCGCGAGGCTGGATTCGTTTTCGCAGAGCCGTTCAAGGCGGGGTTTTTTCGGCAGGTCGAGAAGGAAAAACCATGCCAACGTCTGTTCGGTCAGGGCCAGGGCGAGCTGCGCATGATCGCTGTTCAATTCTTCCTGGATATGCCGGGCCGCATTCCCAAGCCGCCGCAGCGCATGGGCGGAATGGAGCGCGCCAGCAGTGAGCAGCGAGTATTGCTCGAGCGTTTGCAGATTGGAAAACACGTTGACGCTGGCCTCGATTTTCACCGCGGTGAGCGCTTCGGCGGTCAAAGCCTCCAGCACACGGGCACCATAGAACACGATCGCCTCGATGGCCCCCACCTCGCGCACTCCAAGCAACCGCCGCAACTCCGGTCCAAGCCGAAAATGCCCGGAGCGAAACTCGGCCACCTTCGGAACCAGCCGGGAGCACGCCACGGCACATTTGGAGAGTTGTTCCATAAACTACTGCCGATTCGAGTCGGGAAGGGGCGAGCCGTCTCTCGAAGTCGGTTTCGGAACGGCCTTCCGATATTTATAGGCAAGATCGGACAATTCTTCAGCAGCGTCCGAATCCAACTCGTCGGTGCCTCCACTGTGAGCGGATTGATAGGCGGCGATCGCGTGTTGCAAGTTCTCTGCTCGTTCAGCGTCGTTCGTTGCGGGCAGATCGAACCACGCTAGCGCGAGTTCGGCCTGCGTTGCCGCCCAAGCCCAAGGGTCGTGTTGTTTCGTGTAAACCGTCAGCGCCGCATCAAATGCAGCGATTGCCCGTTTCAAGTTCGTGGATTTGTCGCCGGCGGTGCGTGCGACCAATGCCTTGCCCAGGACGACTTGCGTCGCCGCCCAATCCGACGGATCGGATTCTTTGTTGATGCGCGCGAGGTCGGATTCGTACCGGGCAATCGTCACTTGTTCTGTGGGGGGGCCCGCATTCGTATCCCCTGCGTCGTGAGGCGGCATGGTGGATCTGGTATCAGTCGACGGCGATTGCCCTCGGCGATCATGTGCGTTCACCGTCCATAGCACACTTACGCCCACGAGTGCGATGGCCGCAACCGTCCCTGCGCCAGCGATCCATTTGGTTCGTGGCGGAGCGCGACGGCCGGCCCGGCCAAAATCGAGCTTCTGGAAATGAAGGCTCTTCAGTTGTTCGGGCGGCAGGCCCGCGGCCATCGGCATCGGCGTTTCCCAGTAGGTCGGGCAGACGAAGCGATCTCGGTTTAGCGACATCGCATATTCCCATTCGCGGCGGACCACCTCCGACTGCATCGAATTCTTCGACCAAAAGAGCTGGAACACGTCGGCATCACGGATTAGCTCCATCAAGCGATCGTTCCAAACTTCACCCGGTTTCAAATGCTTCCAATCGCGGAGCACTTCGTCGCCGAGCAAGGCCAGATAGTTTTCATATTGCTCTACGATCGCGAGATCCTTATGCGAATACGATGCAAAGACCCTTCGAAACGCGGCGGCACGATGCGGCTGAGTCGGCTGCGCCGTGACAGCGTCGGCCTCGACCGCAATTGCCAGATTGACCTCGGCCAATAGCAGAGCCCCAAGATAAATCCGCACGCTGCCCCGTAGCGTCGTGCCAAGAGCTGCGGTTCCGGCGCGGAATCGAAATTCCTCCCGATGCACCGCCTCGACCCACTTGAATGTGTAACGGGGTGGATTGAATTCGACGCCCGGGATTTCCGGCAAGAACGTGACCAAGCCGCCGCGCGGTACGGCGGAACGGCTGTCTTGATTGCGCGAAGCATATCGTCCGAACTCGCTGCCCAGCGATGCCCGCGCTTGCCGCTCCATTTCTTCGATGGGGTCAGGCTCGCCGGGCTCGTCCGGCCGGCGCTCCGACAAATGCCCGAAGACGAGCATCGTGTGCCATCGATTCGGCGCGACCGCCGTGGGGCGATACACCGTGAATTGGACCTGTTCATCAACGAGCGACCGACCGTGCGGCAGTCCTGTGGACGCCCTCCACAGCCGCGGCAATAGCCGCCAAACAACAGCCGCGCCGATGATGAGCGCGGCAAGGACGAGGCCCAGGATGCTCATATCCGACCGGGAGAAGGAACTCCGCACTAAGCTAACCGACGCAAGTGGCCAGTATACCGCTTTCTCGGCAAGGCAATCCACCATTGCCAAGCGATGAGAATCATCAATGAACCGACCATTCGCCAAATGCTGGCAGTCCCCCTGGTCGTGTGGGTAGTATAGATCGAAGCAGATCGATTGACGCCCCCCGACTTCATCGCAAGGGCCTGACTATGATCGTCTCAAAGAAGCTGTGTGCCGCAGCGCTGTGCTTGAGCGCGATTTCCGCATTGAAAGCGCATGCCGCTTCAGGTTTGAACGGTTCGCAGGTGATGCCAAAATCGGATCACGTGCAGCTCTACAAGAATCTGGGCGACACCGATTCGGTCGACGTGATCTATCAGATCGAATGGCCGGCAATGGCTTCAGCAGCCAATGGCCTGTGGGTGCAACTAAAAGACAGCGGCGCTTACGCAACCGCGAAGAAGCCGATCAAGGGTTGGGTCCGCTCCGATCAATTGGTGAAACTCGAAAGTGCGCCGAACGAATATGCGAACCATCTCAACGATCCCGATGCCGGAGTGTACTACTGGCTCAACGGCATTTACTGGGAAAGCCAAGGATCGCCCGACGTGGCGATCACCAATTTCGAGCAGGCCGCGGCGGGCAACGCGTCGATTAACGACGTGGAAATGAGGCTCGGGAGTCTCTATGCGGCAAGCTACTATCAGTATGGGACGGCCAAGACCCTTTCGCAGTATGGCGAAAACAAGAACTGGGAATCGCATTTCCTAAAAGCAGAGAAGGCAGGCACTCCGTGCCCGCAACTCTATCTCGACTGGGGCGTTGCACTCACCTACAAGGCTCAATGGGCCGATGCGCAGCGGCAGTTGGATCGGCCATCAACGTCGAACGCCGGCTTGCCGGATCCCGAAACGTGTTACCGCGACGCGTGTGAAAAGCTCAACAAGGCGGCAAGCCTCGCGCCTGGTTGGTGGCCCGTGCCGCTGGCCCGGGCGGAGTTGGTTCTGGATTGTTGCACATTGACCGAAACGGGGGTGCGAAAATACGACCCGCGGACCGCGGATCGATCGCGGAGGCTCGTGGCGGACTTGATCGCGCCGCCAAGCGCGAACCGTATTTCGTATGAGCGAATCCCGGCCCCGACCGCAACGAATATCAAGATCGCCGCGGAAAATGGCGGGGGCACGGGCAATAAGAGCCATATCGATGCCACGAACCAAAACGATAGCGAGAACGGAAATGATGCCGGCGAATCAAATCGCAGCGGCAACGAGATCCATAATTTGGTCGTCTGGGATCGGCGATCGGGTCATAAAATTGCCACCTTCCAAACCAACACCAAGCGAATCAACTCGGTGGCGATTCACGTTTCTCACGACCAGAAGACGATTCAGATTCTTTCCGGCAGCGAGGATGGGAAGGCACGATTATGGGAGTGCTCGAAGGACGATATCGGTAAGGAAATCCCAAAACCAAACAAGGTTTTCGGCGTTGGTCCGGCCCCCACGGTCGACACCTCGGCGGCCTATGCCGTGGCCTTTTCGGCCGACGGCTCCCAAGTTGCCGTCGGAACCGAAAACGGAACCGTAAGAATCTGGAGCGCGCTTGAACCGTTTGGAATCTTGAAGCAGTTCGCAGCGCATGAAAGGCAGCGAGTTTCGGCCATCGACTTCTCCGGAGATGGCAAGGTCTTGCTCACCGGAAGTTGGGACGGCTCGGCCAAGCTTTGGGATCTTGCCCCAACCGTGCCGAACTGCGTGCGAACGTTTCGCGGACACAGCCTGCCCATCACCTCGGTGGCAATGCTCGACGCGCCAATTCTCGCTAGCGCTCGGCACGGAAAGCCGGCGGACGGCGCCGGCCGTGCGAATCCCACGTCGCAAACGGCATCGAACACATCGCCAGCCGACGCGCAGGACTCGTCGAAAAATGAAGACCCATCCGTGCCGAGCGCCGGTCCCTCACGATATATCTTGACCGGAAGCTACGACTATTCGGCCCGGCTCTGGAATGGCGACGACGGCACACGAGTGCAGGAATTGGACGGTCATTGCGGGCCGGTGTCGTCGCTGGCCTTTGCCGGCGGCACCGCGTTTCTCACCGGCAGCTTCGATGAAACGGCCCGGCTATGGCGGCCGCTCGAAAAAGATGGCAAGACGATTTTCGGAATAACCCTTCTCGCACATCCCGGCGCGGTGACATCGTTGGCTGCTCCCCAAACCGGGGCCGGGGATCAATCGTCCGCCGGGCAGCCCTCGACCGACAACAGCACCGCGAATTCGGTGCAAGATAACTCGTCGAATGCTACCGCTGCTCCCCGCAGTTCGCAGTCCGCGCCGGTCGTAAGACCGACGCCCCGCGCTGCTCCAACCAAGCCCGGATCGCAAGATGATAATCCCTTCAAGGCGCCACTCACCGGGCATGCGCTGGCCGATACGACCCAGCCGAATGGCGCAAAAACCGGCGGCGCGCGGCAACCGGAGAAGAGCAACCGTCCCAATCTCCCCGGCGCCGATGGCCCGGCAATGGTGGTATTGACCGGATGTGCCGACGGTCGCGCGGAAGTGTGGAACGCCAGCAAGGGAGCGAAGCTCGAGGCGTTCGGTCCCGCGGCGGGCCCGGTGACTTCGGTGGCCATCTCCGCCGACGGCGCCTATGTCGTCACCGCCAACGAATTGCCCGATGGTTCAAGTTCTTCCGGCGGCATTGCCATGGTGCTGGCAGCCGCCGAAAAAGATTGCGCGCGTGCGATCAGCTTGAACCCAAAGTCGGCCGACGCATTTCGCGATCGGGCCGATCTCTTGCGGCTCCAACAACGGCTTCCCGAGGCCCAGCAATCGGCAATGAATGCTTGCCTGCTCAACGACTTTCGTGATTCACCGAGCCTGCGCCTGCTGGCCGAGATCGAAGCGGCGGGGCAGCATTTTGACGACGCGTCGCAGCACGCCACCCAGGCGGCTCTCATCGAGGCCGACACGAGCATGCGTGACGCGTATTTGCAATTTCGCGACGAGTGCGCTGCCGTTAGCCCGACGGGCGGCGTTTCGCCCCTTGCGGAGGAAATCGCCCAGTCCGGCCCGCCGGCTCCGAACCAAGTCACGGAGGACAATGAATCCCACCATCAGGATCAGAATGACACCGCGCACCATGCGCCGGAGCCTGCGTCTGGAAACGCGCAGGTCGCCGCTTCCGCGACGGCCTCGCTCGGCATGCCCATTTCCATTTTCGCCCTGCGGCCGCAGTCGCAGACACCGGCGCCCCCTTCGCCGCTTACGCGGCGATTCCTCGGCCGGTGATCGCTATTGCGACGGGGGCAGCAACGTGTTCTGGTAGAGCTGCAATTGCAGCAGGCCGTTGGGGGTCTGCTGTTGCGGACCCGGCACGAATTGCTGCTTCAACGGGCCGGCCTTGAGCTGCTGCTTGAGGAAATCCAGTTTCTGCTGGATGTACGTGATTTCATCGAGCAAGTGTTTGCCCTGGTCGGAATTTTGGTTCGCCAATCTGCGATACGAATCTTGATCGGCGCTTAGCCGCGACAGCAGGGTTTGCTCGATCTGCACGGCGTCGCTCTCGGGAATATTCATCAGGCTTTCAGGCTGTTCGTCGACGTTGACCGATGCGCTGACCGTGCCGACCGCCTCTTTCTTCGGCGCCGGCAGGCCGAACTGATCGATGTTGTAGGTCACCGTTTTGGTGGCATGCACGGGTGCGCTGTTTTGGGCATAGTCGAGAATGGCAAGCGTGAGCCGCGCCAATTGATCCCTGCCGGCATGATCCACCCAAACATAGACCCCGCAATACTCGCCGACATACAGGCATTCGCACTTCTTGGGGACACACTTCTCCGAACCGACGTGAAACCAACAAGGGCCTTTGGGCCCAGCCAGACAGTTCGAGGTGATCGTGCCGCCGACGGCTTTCTTGCCGATCTCGCCGGTCGGATCGCCGGTGTAGAACGTGTTGAACCGGGCCTGGCAATCGGGGCAATTCTGCGACATCTGCCCGTAGCCGCAACTGCTCACCGCCTGTTGATAGGCACATCGCATCAGTTCGAGCTTACGCGGTTCGAGCACCGGAGTCAGCGTAAAGCCTTCGAGCTGCGTTCGCTGGACGCCGCCGCTCAAGCCAAGCGATGCCAACAAGAAGTCGGAGGTGTGTTTGACGTTGAGCGCCGTAATGGGGCGTCCCCATCCCGCCGAACCGGCGGCGTTGGCCTGGTCGGTTACGTTTGCCGAACTCTGGTTGGGGAATGAGAAAAAGGGGATCGAATTCGAGTCGTACACGAACATCGCGAGGTTGTTCATCACTTCCTGCACGATCGCGTCGGACGCCGCCGCCGCCGTATTCACGGTGTTGTTGCGTAGCTGCACGTGGGTGCAGCCGGCGAGCGCCGCCAGGGCGAGTCCTACAAATAAGCGTGAAACGGATTTCATAGGTTTGTTGGCAACGCAGCCGAGGGCTGGTTGTCCTGTTTTTTTCGGGGCGAACCGGGAATTGTGAGTAGTCCGCGGCGGTTGTGCATTCGCGCCTGCCCCTACCATTGGCGTGCGCGGCTCAACCCCTTCTAGCGATCGGTTGAGCACAACGCGATCGTTCAGATTTACCTGCAGTGTCCGAATAACCCGCAAATCTGGTATTTTCCGAACTCGCTGCCGGGCGCCGCCGCTTCCGTTTGGATGCCCATTGCTCCTTGGGCGCCCTCGGACAGGAAGACTGGAAATCTATGCGGGTTGCGGACTTTTTGCGTGCATCGCTCCGGCACGCCACCGGACCAAGCCGGTGCTCGACGGATCGTGCGGCAGCCGATTGCACCCCCCCGCTGCTTGCCCCAAGCGACCGGGCCAATTAGATTCTGGTTCGTTGGCGCACCTTCTTCCGGCGCCGCAAGGAATTCCGATAGTTCGGATTCGATCAATCTCGGGCGGGCAAAACGTTCGGTAGGGTCCGTCGATCAACGGCCCCGCGGTCGCTTCGAATGGCCCGGCGCTTCGGTGGCCGCGCTCGGCCAGGATCACGAAATTGCGCCTGCCCGCCATGAAAATCGAATGAGGGTTGAAGCCATGCAGATCATCTTTCGCAAGCGCGAGTCGAATGCAACGCCGGCGGACGATGAGGTGCTGATCGAGCCGCGCGGTGAAGGCCCGAAGGACAACGCACTGGCCGAGTTGGCATGCGACAAAAGTGTCGCGGCCTTCCCTCACGGCGCCGGGGAAATCCGAAAACTGGTCGTCGATTGCGATCCTACGCTCGACGACATGGTCGCGGCGCTTTTTGTCGAAGAGCGGCTGAGCGGCCGCGAACTTGCGAAGGGCGCGAAATCGTTTGCCCATTACACACGCCGGCGCCGCGAAGGACGGATGCCGAGTTCGCTGCCATTGGAAGCTTCGATCGAAGGGATCTACCTGGCGATCCGCAACGCCGGCGACGGCGATTTGACGAAGCCCGCCACCGCGGCTCGCTTTCTCGACGATTGGCGGCGGATGGCAGACGTCATTTTGAAAGCGGCCGCGGCCGATAAAAACCCGTTCAGCGAGCCGCTTTTTTCCGATGGCGACGCCTTTGCCGACGAGCGCGCGAGCCTCGCGGCCGATCGCGCCGTATTCCATCAGGATGTGCTTCGCGGAGAGCAATGGATCGTCGATATTCCCGGCGCCCCAAATCGCAGTCGAGCACTTTTTTTGCGGCAGCCCACGAGCTTGTTGTTTCCACAATGGAGTCGTCGAGAGGGAGATTGCGGCGCCGAGCGGCCGTTCGTGTTTCTGGCCGTCGATTGGGGCAAAGGCTATTGGATGTTTTCCACGGACCCGGAGCAACGCCTGCGATTGAGCACCTTGGCCGACGCATTGCAGCAGGCCGAAGTTCAGACCGACGCGGCAGCGGCTGCGCACAAACCGTGGAAACGGCAATACGGCGATACGCTCGTCTCCCATCGGCACACGAACATGCCCGACGAGAAAGTGCTCTCCGTCGTGAAGCATTGGGCCCATGCTCGCCGGCCGCCGTCGGCCAAGCCGATTCCGGCGTGGGTTGCCCTGGCCGCGGTGCTGCTGTTCGGAGTCGTGTCGTGGGCGGTTGGTCTTTCTGGCGGAACACGCGTGAGGCAAGCCTCGCTGCAGGAACAGACCGCGGTCGCGAAAAGCTTGCCCGTCGATTCGAATGGCTCCGATGCCAAACTGCGAACGACCCTGAAGAATGTCCAAAATTCCATCTATCTTGTGATGGCCCAGGATCGCAACGGCAACACCGAGGCCGAAGGAACCGCCTGGGTGCTGAACAAGGAAAAGGGTATTCTCGTTACCAACGGTCACGTCGCTGAATTCGACGACAAAGCGAAAGCCACGGGCGGGCGTCTGATCCTGCGATCGCGCGGCAATCAGCAGGGCGACGTTGTCGTGATCGGCACGAAACTCCATCCAGGGTTTCTCGACTGGCGCAAACTCTGGCAACAGGGAATCGGGCACTCGCCCGCAGGCGCGGCGCAAGCCGAACCGCCGGTCAATTTCTGCGACGTTGCACTGCTCTACGTCGACCAACCGGAATCGCTCGCTCCAGCGCTCACCTTGGCCGACGACGCGACCCTGCTCCACCTCGGCAAGCCCGACCTGATCGGCTTCATCGGATATCTGATCGACAACGAAGCGAATCCCGGGCTGAATCCATTGTCCCCGGATCCGTCGGCCGAAACCGGTGATATTGCCGCAATGACCGATTACTTCGGGGACCCGTCCATCGGCGATCCTGCTCAACAGCTTCTCATCCAACACAATATTTCGACCTCCGGCGGTGCGAGCGGCAGCCCGATTCTCAACGCCGACGGCAACGTGATCGGCGTTCACAGCGCGGGCAACTACATTTTGATTCCGGGATGGTCGGGGCGGATTCCGGCGGGGCTGCATTATGCCCAGCGGGCCGATCTGGTCAAAGAACTCCTCGAATCCGACGACCTTGCTCGGCAAGCGCAGCAACCCCGCACCGACCGTTGGACAGCCGCGCTGAGCAACAACAAGGATGCCGCCCTGTTCTTGCAGTTGTTCGGCGAATGGAAGGCATCCATCGACAAGCAGGCAAGTGTCGGCACGGCAACCGCGCCGGTCGCAACCGTGGATCCGATCAGCGTCGTGGCGAAGCTCAGCGACCGGCAACCGGCTGGTCCAGCGAGCAAGCTGCAAGATTATCGAAGCACGCTCAGTTTCTCGGTCGATGGCAGCGGGGAGCTGATCGTCGCCGCGTATACTGCCACCTCAGCGCCGCTCAGGATGACGGTCTATCCTGTCGTAAACGGCGCTCGCCGATCACCTCTCACGGTCATCGCTTTTGGCGATCATCAGAATCATCCGTGCGCGCAAGCCGATGTCGACGGACCGCAAACGTTTGAGGTGGAGCTTGACGCGGACACAGATCTGGAATATTCGCTCCGCGCGTCGCTGGCCCGGCTCTCCACGCAGCAAAAGCGCGATATGCTTGCCGCCGCTTGGATCGCAAAGCACGCCGCTTGGAGCGCGGCGCATGTCCAGCCCCGCGTCGTGCTCGATGTTCCCGGCCAAACCGTTGAGAATAGCGGGCGATTTCTTTCGACCACCGATATCGACCACCTTACTGGGGATTCCAAGGCCGAGGCCGAGTTTTTTGCCGTGGCGAATTCATCGAACGGCGAAAGTCTTCAACTCGAAATCACCACCGGCGGAGCGACGCCGGCGAATTCGCCGGCAAGTCTCGACTCGATGTCTGCCTGGCCATCGCAGGCGTTTACCGACAAACTTGACACCTCGGTCCGGTTGACCGTGGTTGGCCCCGCCGCCGGAATCAAGTATGACGTCGTGATCTACACCGCAGGCCTGAAACCGGCTGCCAAATAGACGACTGGCAGCCGCCTGCGCCGGGGCCCGCCATCGACAGTTCCATTCAACGCAAAGAAACGCAGCCCATGAATCTCGCACAAAAGTCATGTCTGATCACCGGCGGCACGCGCGGGATCGGCGCCGCGACGGCGATTGCCCTCGCCGAACAAGGGGCCAATGTCGCAGTCGCTGCCCGGCATATCGACGACGAAGCGCGCCGCGTCGGCCAGCGGATTGAAGCGCTCGGCCGGCGATGTTTGCTGATCCACGCGGATGTGGGCCGGCCGGCCGACGCCACGCGCAGCGTCGACGACACGGCCGCGGAATTCGGCTCCGTCGACGTTGTGGTCCATTCGGCCGGCGGACCAGTCCCGGGCGGATTGCTCGAGGTTTCGCCCGACGATTGGATGCGGGCGTTCGACGTGCACGTACACGCCGTCTTTCATCTCTGCCGTCGCGCCATTCCGTTGATGCAGAAAAACAAAGAAGGAGCCATCGTCTTGATTTCGTCGTCGGCCGGCCGCCGCGGTTGTCCGGGCAACACTTGTTACCAAGCGGTAAAAGGCGCGTTGCCGCAATTCGCCCGCGCGCTTGCTCGCGATTTCGCCGACGATAATATCCGCATCAACGTCGTCGCTCCCGGAGTGATTCGCACACGCTTCCACGATGCCATGACCGAGCCGATGCGGAAGAACAATCTGGAAAACCGCATCCCACTGCATCGAGAAGGAACCGCCGAACAGGTGGCCACGCTGATCCGTGAGCTGGTGACCAACGACTACATCACCGGCGAAACATTCGGCATCGACGGCGGCCTGACGATGCGCATCGCCTGACCAAAACGAGCACCGTGACGGCGCAGCCACCGATCTCGACGAGCGGATAGACGATGCCCGACGCGCAACTTACAATCGGAGCAATGCAACGCAAACCAATTGTTTTTCCGCGGATTCTTGGCTTCCTCTTGGCGGCCATGCTTGGCGGTTGCAATTCGAAGCGGCCCGCCCCAAGCGGCCAACCTCGGGCGGTCATGGCCCTTGTTGCCGCCAGCGCGCAGGACGCGGTGAACGATTTATCGCCGCGATTCACGGCAGACACCGGCGTTGAAGTCCATGTCGTGGCCGACGATTCAGGGAAGCTGGCCCAGCAAATTGCCAACGGTGCTCCCGCACAGGTTTTCCTTTCGGCGAACAAGAAGTGGGTCGATTTTCTAGCCGGGAAGGGGCTGATCGCCGAGCGCACCGACTTCCTCGGAAACTCACTGGTGATCGTTGTTCCAGCAAACGGCAAGGCGACGGTTCACGACCCGGCCGACCTGTTGGCGCCGCAAATCGCGCATATCGCCTTGGCCGGGCCGAATGTTCCGGCGGGCATCTACGGCCGCCAAGCGCTGACAAAGCTCGGATTGCTCGACAAATTGGAAGAACAAAAGAAGATCGTCAGCGGGGAGAATGTGCGCGCGACGCTTGCCTATGCCGAGCGGGGCGAAACCGAGGCGGCGATCGTTTACAGCACCGACGCGCGGATATCCGATAAAGTGCGCGCCGTATACACCTTTCCCGCCTCGACCCACGATCCGATCGTGTATCCGCTCGTGCTGTTGATGCCGGAAGCGAAAACCGCGGACGGCGGAAGCGACGCGGGCCGGAAGTTCTACGATTTTCTAAAATCTCCCGCGGCGGCGGACGCATTCCGCCGGCGCGGCTTTGGAACGCCGGAAACCCCGGATCACCTACCGAAATCTTGACGAGCCACGCAAAGGAGCCGCTTTTGGATTTCTGGCAGCTTTCCTCCGAAGAATGGTCGGCCGTATGGCTGAGCCTTCGCGTGGCCTGCGTGGCGACGCTCGCGACCCTGCCGGTGGCTGTCGCCCTGGGATACGGCCTCGCGCGGCGGCAATTCTGGGGCAAGAGCTTGCTGGAAACCGTGCTGAATCTCCCGCTCGTGCTGCCTCCGGTGGTGGTTGGCTACTTGCTCTTGGTCGAATTCGGACGTAATGGCTGGCTCGGAAGTCGGCTGGTCGATTGGTTTGGAATCCGATTCGTGTTCGACTGGAAGGGAGCCGTCGCCGCGTCGGCCGTGATGGCTTTTCCACTGGTCGTGAGATCGATCCGGGTGGCGATGGCGACGATCGATCCGCGGCTGGAGGAAGCGGCGCGCACGCTCGGCTGCGGCCGGTTTGAGACATTCCTTCGCATTACGGTGCCATTGGCGCGCCGCGGCATCATTGCCGGCGCGGTGCTCGGCTTTGCTCGCAGCATCGGCGAATTCGGCGCGACCATCATGATCGCCGGCAGCATTCCCGGGCAGACGCAAACAATTCCGCTGAAAATCTATAGCCTGCTCAATTCGCCCGGTGGCGCTGCGCGGGCGAGTCGGCTCGTGGTCGTGTCGGTTCTGATTGCTGTCGTTGCGCTCGCCGCGTCGGAATGGTTCGAGCGGCGCGGCCGCTTTGGCGTCGCGATCGCGGGGCGCGCCACGCCATGAGTTGTTTGGATTTCGATTGCCGCTTTCAGTATCCCGGCGGCTTTCAATTGGCGGCGACCTTTCGATCCGGCGACGGAGTGACTGCATTGTTCGGGGCGTCGGGCGCTGGAAAAACCACCATTTTCCGGCTGATCGCCGGAATCTTGCGGCCGGCCGAAGGCAAAATCTGCTTGGCGGAACGCGTGTTCGTCGACATCGCGGCCGGCCAATTTTTGTCGGCCCAGCGGCGGCAAATCGGCGTCGTTTTTCAGGAGCAGCTTCTGTTTCCGCACTTGAACGTGCGGAACAACCTCGTCTTTGGCAGCCGGCATCGAATCTCCGGGCAAGCGGAAAAGTTCAGCCTCGCCAAAGTCGTCGACTTGCTCGATATCGGCACGCTGCTGGAACGTGATCCGGCGACGCTGAGCGGCGGCCAACGGCAACGCGTCGCCATCGGTCGAGCACTCCTGCGCGGACCCCAACTATTGCTGATGGACGAGCCCTTGGCCGGGCTCGACGAGGGATTGAAGCAGCGCATTTTGAGCTACTTGGCCCGTATCGTCGCCGAGTGGCGGATTCCGGTGCTGTTCATCAGCCACGATCAAGCCGATGTCCTGCAGTTCGCCGAGCAAGTGATCATCGTCGAAGAAGGCCGCGTGGTCGACGCCGGCCCAACCGCACGCACGCTCGAGCAGGCCGTGCGTTCGCGTCTGAAGCATCCGCCCGATCCGATCAACCTTCTGCACATCGGCCGCGTCGCCGCCGTCGACGGCCGGTGGCAAGGCTCGATCGGTGAGCAAGTGGTCGTCCTGCCGCCAATCTCCGGTGGATATGCGGCCCAGAGCGTCTGCGTGCAATTTCTACCCCGCGATGTCACGCTTTCTACGGCGGAAGTGCCCGCCCTCAGCGCGCGAAATCAACTCCATGGCCGGGTGCGCGAGATCGTCCCGCTCGCCGAGCGAACCTTCGTGGCGATCGACATCGGCCAATTGATCTGGGCGCAAGTCACGGCCGCCGCAATTAGCGACCTCGGCCTCACCCCGGGCCAGCCGATCGTCTGCCTGATCAAAGCAACCGCGCTGCTGCCGGTCGGCTAGGTCGAGCCGGTTGGATTTGAAATCGGCGAGCGCCGCCTTCCCCCTCAATTTCCATCGGCTCGGCGCTCAATGTCGTCCCGCCGTCGGCGTCAAGGACGTTGCTTCCAGTGCCACGATCTGCCGATAGCGCTCGACCACTTCCGGCTTGGCGACCAAGGGAAGATTCGTGGCCAGATTGATTGTCTCCAGCGCGCTGATTAAGCGACGAAATTTCGCACTGCGAAGCTCGCGCTGCTGAGCCTCCTTGCGGACGGCCGCCATCTTCATGAGCCGGTTGTCGTAAGCCTTCCAGCCGGGCAGCTCTTTGATCTGAGCCAGCAAGTCCTTCTGGTTGGCTGCCTTGAGGAGCGTGGATTCTTGCCAGTGCTGCTCGTCGCCGAGTTCGGGCCATTTCTCCGCGATGTCCTTAAGCAGATCGCGCCGCGCCGAGCCCAAGCGGCCGCCTCGACTGCGCCGCGAGCCGCCACGCCGCTGGTCTTCGTAGGCCGACCGGACGGCGCTCACGTCGTCGTCAAGTTTGAACTCCAGCGTTTTGGCGAGTTGCGACACGATTCGGCCTGAAATCCGATCGCCTCGGTCGACAAACGATTGCAACGACCCGCTCATCGTCGCAAGCTTTGGCGCCAAAGGAGCAGACTCGTCTTTCGTCGACTTCGAATCGGAGTTTTCGGCGGAATTGTCTTTTTTGTTGGGATGGGCGCCTTCGCCTTCGTTGTGGGATTTGGCTTCTGAATCGTTCAAGCGGCTGTACTTTCGCAAGAAGATGTCGGACGTGCGAAGCGGAATGTCGATGGTGTCGTCCGCGGCCACGGCATAGGCATAGGCTTCGGCAAACGAGACGACGCCGTCGCCGTTGAGATCGCAGTTTTCGACGCTCGCGCCGCTACGACGATGCCCGGCCACGGCTCCCCAAAAATAGCTGCTGAATTCTTCGTCGTGCTCGATGTCCGGGCGGCAACCGGCCGCGGGCAGATCGTGCTGTTGAGCGAAGAAACCAACCCGCGGCTGGGTCGTGAATCCCTTGCTTTCGTCGAGGTCTTGAAAAATCAGCCGGCCAAATCCGCCGCAAAAGCATTGAGCCATGACCATCACGACCGGCATGTCGTGGGGCAATTTATCCAGCCAGCGAGAAAACTCGCGAGCCGTGATCTTCTTCGAATCCCAGCAATCGATGCTCGTATTGAACGGATCGTCTTGGGGCCCCGGATTTCCATGGGCGGTAACGTAGATGATTAGCCGGTCGTGAGACGTCGCAGTCTTGGCCAGTTTCTCCAAATCCTCGCGAATGAGCTGCGGATCGAGCGCCCCGGCGACTTCGGTGACATGCTGCTTGCGATAGGCCAACTCCTCTCGCTTGGAAGACCGACGGTGCAAGGAGGCAAGTAAATCGGTCGCCGGCAGATCACTTTCCTTGGCCTTTTCGGCCACCACTTGCACCTCCGGGCCCGGATCATCGCCATGAGCGAAGAAGATGTCGTGTCGAAATGGTTCGGTGTGCTTGTCCTTGACGAGTTGCTTGAAGAACAAGACATTTGCTTCGAGCGAGGCTTGGTTTGCTTCGCGGCTAGGGCCGCCCCCGAGCGTGACAAAATAATCCATGGCCGGCGCCAGTCGTGCGCCTAAAAACCAAGCGCTCGCAATGAGCAGAAGCTGACGAATAATTCTACCGGCCTGGCGGTGTCGGTTTCTCATGGCTGACCGGCGGGTGTGATCCTGGAGCGAACGTGACTCCACTAGCTAGACTATCTCGCCGTCGAGCGCGACGCCAGCATTCGGCCTAAGTCGCATTTGCGCAGACGCTGCACGACCGCTCGAACCAAACCGCTACTGACATCGATCAGGAGGCGGCTCATCGGTCATGGCCCGATCGTGCTCCAAGCAGCGGCGCAGACGATCGCGCTTCTTTGATCGACTGTGTTCCAGGGCTGATCGTTTGCGTCTTGAGGATCAATGAAACTGCCCGCGCGGGATCGGCGGGCGCGGTCGGAAAATGGCCTTTGCCTTCATCCGCCAGCACGGTGATTTCGCCGTTGAGTTCGTGGTAGCGCCTTTCCGCGACGCGAGTCTGCCGCTCCAGCAGCGGGTCGAGGCTGCCGCAAACGTGCAACAGGGGCACGGCGGCTTTGGCCAGCACGTCCAGGTGATCGAGAGGTTGGGCTTGCGTCATGTTGCAATGGAGCAATGGATTCTCGGCGTAAATGCAAGAGACCTTGTCGGAGTTGGCGATGGCCCATGCATAGGCTTCGCCGGCAGCTCCTCCCGCGCCTTCGAGCACTGGCCGCTTCGAGAAACCATGGTCGATGAGCAACTGGTAGACGGCATTCCAACTTTGCAGCGACGGACCGTCGGCGTTGTAGCCGACTGGCCCGGTGACGATGTGAAAGCCCTTGGCGAGTAGCGCCAGGTCGACCGCGGCCTCGGGGCCCGCGTAGCCGCAGCGAAAGACCCACGGCTTTCCCGACGCCGCCGCCTGCGGCACGATCATGTCGATCGTGCCTTCCACGCCGGGCAACCCGAAGTCGAAGCGATTGAAGCACTCGCCAAACCACGGGCCGCGGCAGGTGATGTAGCGTTCTTCCGCCGGGAAGTAGCGAAACGAATTGGCGCTGCTAGAGAACGACGATTTGGCGACCCGGTCGCCGAGGTACGCGGGCGGCGCGATCGCGGCCGGCTGAGCTTGTCGCGAAATGAAATCGGCAATCGGCGTCGGGTCGCGGAGGCTGTGCGGATGATGGCCGGCGCCCTCTTTGATCATCACCGAAATTCGGCCGCCGAATTGCCGATAGATAGTCTCGATCGTCGTCGAGTAGCGGCCGAGCAAAGGGTCGATGCTGCCGCACACGTGCAAGATGGGCACATCGGCCGCCGCCAAATCGCCGAGCCTTCTGATCGATTCCGGCTCGATGGCGGGATTGTCGGCATAGATACAGGAGACCTTGCTTGGATTGGCGGTGGCCCAGTTATAGGCGAATGCGCCGCCACGGCTCATGCCGATGAAATTGGGCGTCTTCGACAGGCCGTGTTTTTCGGTGAGAAACGCGTACCAGGCATCCCAGCTTTTGTCGGGCTTCAATTGGGCGTTGGCGGAGATGTAGGCAATGTGAAAGCCGCGCTTCAGCAGTTCGACTTCGACCTGCGGTTGATGATCCCAATAGCAGCCGCGCCACGACCACGGATTGCCCAACGCCGCATGCCGCGGCGCAACGATCACGCAACGCCGCTTGCCGGCCGGCGGATCTTTAATGCCGAATTGCTCGCTTGCGTCTCGCTTGAACGGCCGGATTTCGAGCGACGCTTCGTCGATCAGATAATCGTAGCGGTCGAACCCCTCGTGCCATGCGCTCGTCGCGCCCTCGAACGGCACAGGCGCATCGGCTGCCGGAGCGCGGCCAGGCGATACAACGAAGGCGGCCGCAATCAATGCAAACGGCGCGAATCGCACACGAGGGATGCCGGCAATGGTCATGATCGTTCTCCTGGGACAAGCAAAGGGAATTGTGCGAGTGCGCCGTCGGGCGACTACCATCTTGTCCGCTCAAGTGTACGCGAGCAACCATACGACCGTTTCGAAAGATGGAGCGCGGCTATCGACGGCGCGGATTCCGCCCGCCAACGCGGCAAGCGATGCGGCGACGGCTGGCGCCGCGGGAAAGCCAGCCGCAGCTGTTCGTCGCACTCAGCGGGAAGGGCCTGCTGCTGCGCTACGATCTTGCAACCGCCGCTCGCGAATTGACGGTTCCGTTCGACGCGGAAGGGGTTTCGGCATTGGCGATCGGTTCGGCAGCGCAAGGGCCGCTCTATGCATTGTCCGGCGGATCGAACCGACGTGGGGGCGAGGTCTACGCCATCGACACGCAAAAGCTCGCCAAGACGGGCGTGTCGGCAAGTATCGGATGGGGGCAGGGCGTCGGGAAAATTCGCGCCGCCGCCAATAATAGCGTCGTCGTCGGCGATGGGATGTCGTTCGTGCCGGTCGGCGGCAAGCTGCTGTCCTACCAAACGGACCCCAATTCCACGGGAGCGCTTTTTCCAAGTGCCGACGGCACCCTGATCTTCGGGGCGACCGGAACTTGGACCCCCGAGATGAAACCCAAGGACCAAGCCGATCGCAATGCTCAAGCGATTTGTATCCCGTCAGTCGAAGGCCATTATTACCTGCGGGCGCACATGGATCAGCATTTGCCGTCCGAGCCGATGCAGTTGAGCTTTTCGTTGTGCGTCCAAGGTGAAACGCGCCCGCTATTCAAGTTGCCAAACATCGTTTTGCCGCTCGTTCAGGACGACTTCGGGAATTCGCCTTTGTATGCCTTGGATAAAAATGTGTTCCTGATCCCAGCGGCTAAAGTGCTGGCGATCCTCGGGCCGCCCGGGGGCGAACTCACGCTGCACCCATTCGACTTCGACGCCGAGTTGGAGAAATCGGGAATCGACTATCTGTTTGTGTCGTCGGCGCCGCCAACCGTTGCCCGGCTGGGGAAGCTCTACGAGTATTCGCTAACTGTCCGCTCGCGAAAGGGCGGACTGAAGTTCAAGCTCGATTCCGGCCCGCCTGGAATGACGCTCTTCGCCGACGGCAAACTGCGATGGCCCGTTCCCGTCAAACAGCAAGAGGTCGATATTCCGGTGGTCCTGTCGATCATGGACTCCGCCGGACAGAAGATTTTCCAGACGTTCACGATCACGGTCGCCGAGTTGGCCGAGCAGGCCGCCGCAGCACAGGCGGCCGCGGCACGGGTCGCCGAGGCACAGGCCGATCAAGCAACGCAACCCTCGGCAAATCTCTCGACCACCAAGACCGCCACGGCCGGCCAAGCGCTAGCGACGGCCCAAGCTGCGGCCCAAACCAATCCGTTTCAGCCGGCGGGGCCGGTGATTCATGGCCTCGGTCCGAAGACGTCTCGCGTCTGGAAAGACTCCAGCGGCAAGTTTTCCGTCGAGGCCCGCTTCGTCGAAGTGTATCAAGACAAGGTGACGCTACGGAAAACGAACGGCCAATTGATTGAAGTGCCCATCGAACGACTGAATGCCGCGGATCGCGCTCTCGCCCGCGATTTCGCCCGCCGGAGCGAGTAGCTTCGCCGCAGCGACGGATGCAGTCTTTTGGGCCAGCCGTCGGTTGGGCCACGGTCCCTGCCCACCGGAGATGGCGGTTCTATAATAGGGCTGGCAGCCGGCGATATTCGCTCGCTTTGACCGGCGCGGATCGCTGGCTCTCGATCGGTTGGTACATACACTCGGTCGCGGAAGGCAACTATGGAATCACCATCGCCGACACTCAGCAACTTCGGGCCCTCCGCTGCGGTGCTCTCCGGGCGGAACATCTCGCCGGGGCTTGGCATGGGGCGAGCTTGGATCGTCGCCGATGTATTGAAATGGGGAAGTCCCACCACGCGCGTCGATGCCGGTGACGTTCGCCGCGAGCTAGCGCGCCTGGCCGAATCGTTCGAGAAAACGCTCGCCCAACTCGATGAATACGCGCGGCGGATTGAAGCCGAATTCGATCGAGCGCTGGCCGGAATCTTCCGCGCCCACGGCGATATGCTGCGGGAATTGTTCGATTCCGGCGAGTTCGAACACGAACTCAAGGCTTCACGGATTATCGCCGAAGAGGCTGTCCGCCGCGTGCTCCTGCGATGGTACAAGAAATTCGCGGCCGTCGAGAATCCAACGCTGCGCCAGCGGGCAGACGATGTGCTGGACTTAGGCCGCAGCATGATCCGGCGTTTGCGCGGCGAGCACGACTCGGGATTTGCCGCGATGCCCGCACATAGCGTTCTCGTTTCGGAGCGGCTCCTGCCGTCGGATGTCGTTTCGCTGCCGAAGTCGCACGTCGCCGCGGTCGTCGTGGAAGCGTTAGGGCAGGGATCGCACGCGGCTTTGCTCCTCCGCGAAAAGGGAATTCCGGCGATTACCGACATCCCCGGCATTCTGAGCCGCATCGCCGGCGAAACGGAATTATTGGTTGACGGCTATCGTGGCACCCTGGTGATCGGCCCGACCGCCGACACGCGCGCCGAATTCCAGACGCGCGTCGAGAAATGGCGAGCGACGCTCGTGCACTGCAAGGCCGCTTGCCTCGAACCGGCACACACGCTCGACGGCCAGTTGATTCGCGTGGAAGCCAACATCGGTCTTCAAGACGACGTTGAAGTTGCCCTAGAAAACGGAGCCGACGGCGTGGGCCTGCTGCGGATCGAGCAACTTTATTTCGCTCGGCCGAGCCCACCCACCGAAGACGAACTCCATCGCGAACTCAAAAGCCTCGTCGCGCCGCTCGGCAATCGCACGGTCACCGTGCGGCTGCTCGACATCGGCGGCGACAAGCCCCTGTCGTACCTCGGATTGACGGCAACCGCCAATCCCGTCCTCGGCCGTCGCGGGGTGCGCTTGCTGCTGGACTACGCGCAACTCGCCCGAACGCAGATCGGCGCGCTCGTGCGGCTCGCCGCCGAACATTCGCTGCGAGTGCTGGTTCCGATGGTCACCTTGGAAGACGACATTCGCCGGATGCGGGAAACGTTCGATGCAATCGTCGCGGAGCGGGCGGTCGGCAAACCACCGCCGTTCGGCGCGATGGTCGAGACTCCGGCCGCGGCGCTGGAAATTGCCGAAATTGGCCGGCATGTCGACTTCTTCTGCATCGGCACGAACGATCTTACGCAATACACCTTGGCCGCCGCGCGCGACGACGCCTCGGTCAGCGACTACTATTTGGATGGCCACGAATCGATCATGCGGCTCTTGAGCATCATCGTCAGCGAATCGGGCGGCCGACCGGTGACTGTCTGCGGGGAGTTGGCGGGGCGAGAGGCATTTATCCCGCAATTGCTCAAGATGGGCTATCGCGGGCTGAGCGTCGCGCCAACCCTCATCCCGACGACGAAAGCCCTGATCCGCAAGCTCGATCTGACCGCTACCAACGGAGCCACGCGCCGCCCGTAATTACTCGGCAATCAACTCGTTCGCCACTTTTTCCTGGTTCCCACTCACCGGCGGTGCCCCCACGCTTTTAGCCGCATTCGATAGCACGAATGGCATGCACATCGGCGATCGCCGCGCCGTCGTCGAGAGGCCGCCGGCCTTGTAGAATTGCGCGCGCGTTCAGACGGAGAGACGACCTATGATTTACCGCAGCCGTATTGAAAACCCCGTCGTGGTCCAACGGCCGATGCCGCTCGATATTTCGGGGTTGCTGTTTCTACCGCGGCGGCTTTTTCTGGCGGTTCGGCTTTCTCGATCGGCCTGCTGCGGGCTGGTCGCCCTTCTCGGGATGCTGCTTTTCTCGGCGTTTTTCGCGCATTTGCATGCCGCCGACTCGGTGGATGATTCTCTGATCGCCGATGGCGATTTCGAAACGCACACGAAACCCGATTGGCCGGATCACTGGGAACGGCCCAAAGAAGGCGTCCGCTGGGTCGAGGAAAACGGCAACCATTTTCTCCGCTTCTCCGCCTCAGAACCGGGAAAGATGATCCTGCTTTATCATCGAGTGAAATTGCCTCCGGGCGCGAAGGCACTAAAACTCTCTTGGCGACAGCGCATCACCGATCTCAAGCCGGGCCGCGAACCCTGGTTCGACGCCCGCATCCTGCTGGAATTCCTCGACGCCGGCGGCAAAAAGCTCAAGCCGCAGCCGCGAGCCCCTTACAGCCGCAGCAGCACGAAGGGCTGGGTCGAACGCAGCACCGAATTCTTGGTGCCCGAAGGGGCGCGCGTTTTGGAGTTCATGCCGACGCTATTCAAGGTCGAGAAAGGCACGTTCGATCTCGACGACATCGTGCTCGAGCCCACGGATGCAGCGGCGCTAATCGCCGGCGCGAAAGCCGCCGAGGACGCCGACCGGCGCGCGACGGTGCCGCCCGAGCAGCCGCACACCGGCAACTGGCCTTCGCCGCTGCGCGTCGAGGGGCGGCATGTGCTCGACGCGGCCGGCAAAGAAGTCTGGCTGCAGGGCGTGAATGCCGGCGGACTCGAATCGCTGCCACAGGAGCGGCATGTGATGAAATCGGCGCTGGTGAGCGTGGACCAATGGAAGGCGAACATCGTTCGCTTGCCGGTGAACGACGATTTCTGGTTCGGCCGCAGTGCGTATCAAAAGGATGGCGGCAAAGCCTATCGCCAGCAGATCGACAACATTATCACGCTGGTGGCCAACCGCGGCGCCTATTTGCTGCTCGATCTCCACCGCTTTCGCGCGCCGAAGGCCGAGCACGTCGAGTTTTGGAAAGACGCCGCCGCGCGGTACAAGAATCACCCGGCCGTGCTATTCGACCTGTTCAACGAGCCGCACGACATTTCCTGGAAGGTATGGCGCGATGGCGGTTTCGTTTCCGAGCGGACGACCAAGGCCGACGAAGACGCCTTCTCAAGCGATGCCGAGAAGGCGAAGACCAAGCTGGGCTTTCAATCGCCCGGCATGCAAGGACTGCTCGACGCCGTCCGCGGCGCCGGGGCTCGCAATATCGTCGTGGCCGGCGGCCTCTCCTGGTCCGGCGATCTCTCGGGCGTGGCCAAGGGCTATGCGCTCGAAGACAAAACCGGCAACGGCGTCATGTACGGCTGGCACGTGTACAACTGGCACAAGGACTGGCAAGGGCGAGTGCTCGCCGCGGCCGAGAAATATCCGATCTTCGTGGGCGAAGTCGGCGCCGACGTGAAGAAAATGAATTTCATTCCCGCGGCCGACCAGGAAGATCCGTACACCTGGGCGCCCGACATGCTCGGGTTCATTCAGAAGCACAAATTCAACTGGACGGCTTGGTGCCTCCACCCGTCGGCGACCCCGCTGCTGATCTCCGACTGGAATTACACCCCGACTCCCTATTGGGGCGTTTTCGTCAAAGAGGCGCTATCTGGAAAACAATTCGAAATGAAGAAGATGCGGTAGCTTCGTCCCCGCGGGGCATAAAACGGGGTCAGAACTATTTACAAGCCGTAGAAGGTCGGGGTGAGAAATAGTTCTGACCCGTTTTCCTCCTCAGGCGCACGTTCTCATCTTGCCCATTATATGCGCCCGTCCCCTTTATCCTTTACCTTTACCTTTATCCTTTACCGGCGCAGCGATTCCAACTCCTGCTCGTTATCGACCCTAGGGCGCAAGTTGCCGAGCCGACGGTCAGTCGTTACGATTCCGGTGATCCATTACCGGCGGAGAGGCGGTGTGCTGATCGAGAGAGGGCAGCCATGGGTTGGAGTTATCGCAAATCGGTCGGCATCGGCCCGTTCCGGCTGAACCTCAGCAAGTCGGGGATCGGCTATTCGGTGGGCGCGGCCGGTTTTCGCACCGGGGTGAATGCCCGCGGCCGCTCCTACCGCTCGGTTAGCGTTCCCGGCACGGGGTTGCGCTACTATTCGAGCCGCAAACAATCAACCGGGTGTGTGGTGATGATCGCCGCGATCGTGATGGCCGGCGCCACGTTCTGCGGTTTGCTGATCGAAACGATCCTGTGGCGGAGCAAATGATATGATCGCGCGATTTATCCGAGCGCTGCGGACGGCGTCTTCGGAGCGGTTCATCCTGCAGGCGAAAGAAGGGCAGGATGCCGCGGTGCTCGATCTGCACTACACTGCGACCGGCAACATCGCCGGCACGCTTATTCTGCTGGAGCATGGCGGCATAAGCGAGGCGATGGTGCCCGACCTGTTGCAAGAGATCGACGAAGTGTTGCTGCCGGAGGTGACGATCGACCATCGCAAGGTGTCGTTTACCGCGGTGATCGGCCGCGTCGTCGGCCACTTTGCCCCGCATGGGCCGGTCGAAGGCGGCAACTGAAGGCGGCGACGAACGGACCGACCTCATTCACGGTCCGCTCGCCACGCTACCAAGGAACTGATCGAGCGAAAATGAAATGCAATGCGTCCGACTATCAATCCGACGGTGATGAAGAGCGGCGCCAGCTTTAGCCCCTGTCGAACTTGGCGCTATAGATTGTCGCGCCGCTGGCTTCCGGCCGGGCCCATGATCGCCTTCATCGGTCTGAATCCTTCGACCGCCGACGAAGTCAACGACGACCCGACCGTTCGTCGCTGCATCGGTTTCGCCCGGCGCTGGGGATTTGGCGGGATGTATATGTTGAATGTGTTTGGCTACCGCTCGACCAAGCCCCAAGCGCTAAGAACCGCTGCCGATCCCATCGGGCCGCGAACCGACGCTGTTCTGCGGACCACATGTCGCCGTTCGACGATGGTCGTAGCCTGTTGGGGCGTGTGGGGCAGCTTGTTCGACCGCGATCGAGCCATCCTCGAAATATTGGGCAAGCTACCGATCCATTGCCTGGGAACGACCCAGGCCGGCCACCCGAAGCACCCGCTCTATTTGCGATCGACGCTCAAGCCGGTCCGGCTTCTCCGGAGCGGCAATCGGATCCGATAGCGAAGTTTGATGGAGAGCAACGGTGCCAGCCAAACGCCATTCTCGGCTGCGCGTTGCCAGCCATAAGGCTCGGCCGAAAAATAACCTTCGCTTTTCGAATTCCTCGCCCTGCCCGCTCCCGCAAGGTGCGGAGAAGTTCATCCGGAAGAAACGAACGTTCGAAATCTTTGCCCGGCGAGACGGCTCAATGTAGCAGGCACACTCCGTGTGCCGTCTGCGCCGCTCTGTGCGCAACCCGCTGCGGAGCGCAGACGGGAGAAATACATCAGGAAGATACGAACGTTCGAAATCTTTGCCCGGCGAGGCGGCTCAATGTAGCAGGCACACTCCGTGTGCCGTCTGCGCCGCTCTGTGCGCAACCCGCCGTGGAGCGCAGACGGCACACGGAGTGTGCCTGCTACGTTGGTTGCGGCCAATGGCCGCTCTGGTGGACCACGGGCTCTGCCTGTGTGAACTGCGAGTTGGCAGGCTGCCCCGCGACGACACTGGCAGAGCCGGTGGCACAATTCGCGAGAATTCCAAAACTTCTCCACATCTTTGCGGAGAAATTCATCGGGAAGAAGCGAACCGTTCAAAATATTTGCAACGCGCGGCGAGACGGCTCAATGTAGCAGGCACACTCCGTGTGCCGTCTGC
>DATAWG010000072.1 GCA_036267355.1 Pirellulales bacterium
GCCAACGTAGCAGGCACACTCCGTGTGCCGTCTGCCGTCCACTCGCGTGCAACGCGCCCAGCGCGTGCGATGCGCAGCGGAGCGCCGACGGCACACGGAGTGTGCCTGCTACGTTACGGACAACACCGCCCAACTCAATCGTGTGCCCCTGGCTCCGCCAGTGAATGGCCAATGTTGCACACGGCAGAAAGATGCCTCTTGCAAACCGAGCCGCTGGGAAACATTCGCCAACGTAGCAGGCACACTCCGTGTGCCGTCTGCCGTCCACTCGCGTGCAACGCGCCCAGCGCGTGCGATGCGCAGCGGAGCGCCGACGGCACACGGAGTGTGCCTGCTACGTTACGGACAACACCGCCCAGCTCAATCGCGTGTCCTGGCTCCGCCGGTGAATGGCCAATGTTGCACATGGCAGAAAGATGCCTCTTGCAAACCCGGCCGCTGGGAAGCATTCGCCAACGTAGCAGGCACACTCCGTGTGCCGTCTGCCGTCCATTCGCGTGCAACGCGCCCAGCGCGTGCGATGCGCAGCGGAGCGCCGACGGCACACGGAGTGTGCCTGCTACACTGGCGGCAGGCCCATCACCAGCCGCAGCAGCACCGTCACGACCAAGTAGAAGGCGTAATGCATCACGGCGCTGCCGAATTCCAGATCGAGCGCCGCGTATGCCGCAGTGCCGCCGACGACGAAGAACGGCGGTCCGACAAACAGCCACACCTGCGGACCGCTCAAATAGCCCTTCGCATTGAGAAACGCATACGCGCCCCACAGTCCCGCGTAAACGACGGAACATAACAGAGCACGGATCCAAAGCGACCGGCCCCGATAGGGCTCGAGTTCGTCGTCGCGCAAAAACGTGTAGCCGGCCAACACCAGCGGCGGCGCCAAGAGCAGCGCTGCGAGCCCCAAGAGGATCGGCGACACGTCCGGCCGCGACAATTCGGCGCCGGTAATCGGATCGGTGGCTCGCGCCGCCGCGTGGCCGAGCATCCATGCCAATCCCAACGTCACCACGCAAGCGGCCCCGATCGCCACGCCCACATTGGCGGTCAGCCGGGTTTCCTCGCGTTCGATCGGCTTGAGAACGAGCCGGCCCTTGGTGTCTTTCGCTCCTCCGTAGTCTTCGGGCTCGGCGATTTTGACCTGTTCCGAGGCCTTGGGAATATTGATCAGCGTCTTGCACTTCGGACAAGGACCTTGCTTCCCGCCGAACTTCTCGCTGACTTGAAAGCGGCTATGGCAGCCGGGGCAAATTATGGCGATCGGCATCGTCGATGTCGTCGTGGATGACGTTGTGGGAGGCGGCGTGAGTGGCGAAACAAGCGGCGCTGTTCGGCGCCGGAATCAGCCGCGCGGAAAAGTCGGCAGCTTCGCGGCAGAAGATAGTAGTTTCGATGCGGGATGCCGGCAAGTCAAGCGAAACGCAGCTCCGGTGGACCGCAGGCGCCCGACCAATCCGGCCGAGTTTGACTCGGAAATTCTTACTTCGCTGGTTTCGGGCTGCCGTTGGAACTTTGGCCCGCCGGTTCCGCGTCGCGGTTTACGCGCGGGTCGAGGAGCGGCCAGCGGCCGAGCCAATCGAGCAGCGGTTTCGGTGCCAGTCGCTGCAGATTTCCCAAAAGTGCGCGAGAGGTTGTGCCCTCGTTCGTCGCTGTTTCACAGAACAAGCTCGAGGCGCGATCCTCATGTCCGAGCACCAGATCCATGGTGTGGCTCGAATTGATTGCCCGCACGACTCCGCCCGCCCTCGTGGAATCGATCACGACCTGCGGGCCGGCGTCGTCGTTGAGCACCACGAGTTGCTCGCAAAGAACCCGATGTGCCTCGATCTTTTTGACCATGCCAAATTTGTCGCGCAGCGTAAGCCCCAGCGTCAACAACAACAGCGGATAGACGATCCAGCGTTCGCGCTCAGTCATGATCGTAGGACTCCAAAAAATGGGCTATAGGCTCGAGGGGTGGGCGCCATGCCCACGGCTTCGCGTGGGCATGTCGCGGCTCACGGCAAATCGTTTCACATGCCCCTCAGGATAGCCGGCATGGAATCGGGCAGCCGGGTTTATCGCTTGTTCACATACGCGCGCAGTTCGGCCAGTTCGCGTTCGAAGCCGCCGGACAGAATCGGGAAGCGGCACCATGTTTTCGGGTCGAGATTCTCGTCGTCGACGTGGAACGATGGGGCATAGCGCTCGCGCTTCCATTGGTTGCGGCACCAAAGCCGGAAGAACCGTTCGACCCACGCCAACAGTTGCGCGGCTGAATATTGCGGAAAATCGACCTGCACGATCTTGAACACTTCCAGCGGACTTCGCTTGTCGCGAATTGCCGCCCGTTCGATGGCATCGAGCAATTCGTAGGGCATCAGATCCGCTTCGTCGGTCTGCCCCGCGGCGCTTGGGCGGAGCTCGGCGGTCGGCTGTTGCTGGTTCACGGCCGAAAGGGCCACCAGCGGACCGATCCCCTCGGGACCTTGCGCTTCATACCACGCGAGCCAGCGGCGCAAGAAAGCCTTGTCGATGCCGGCGATCGGGCTGATGCCGCCCGACGTGTCGCCATCCATCGTGGCATATCCGACCGCGGCTTCGCTGCGATTGCTCGTGGCCACGAGCAGCGCTCCGCGCACGTTGGCCAGCAGCCACACGCTCGGCGCCCGCACCCGGGCCTGGATGTTTTGCAGCGCCAGATCGTCGGTTTCCCAATCGAGCGGCCGCCCCTCGGCCTGCGAGCCGAGCGCGATATATTGCTGCACGAGCGCATCGACGTCGAATTCGATGAAATCCGTCCCGAGCGCCTCGGCCACGCCGCGGGCCGCGCTGCGCGTGACATTGCCGCTATTGCGCGTCGATTGATAGACGCACGTGAGCAGGCGATGAATCCACTGCCGCGCGTCGGGGACTGGCTCCATTTCCGATGCCTGGTGAGGAAATGGTGCCCGTCCCCCTTCGCGCGCTGCGTCGCCCTGAAGTATATATTCCACCCGCTTCGCAAACTCCAGCAACCCAAGCTCGGCAACACCGAATTGCACGGCCGCGGCGATCAAGCACGACACGGCTGCCGAATCGGCTCCGCCGCTGAGCGACACGACGAATCCGCGCGACCGGCTTTTGCGCAGGTAGTCGAACAGCGCCAGCGCGATTGCCCGGGTGAATTCTTCTTCCTTCACGCTGGCGCCGAGTTCCCAGGCCGCGTGGCGATCGAGCGTCGGCTCGAACTCCTGCGTTGGATAGGAAAACGGCGATTGAATGCAATTCGCTTCGGCGTCGGAAAACTCGGGGGCGAAACTGCCGCTACGCGCCCGTGCCATCCGCGTCGCGTCGATATCGACCAGGGCCGTCGTCAGGCCGACTTCGGCGAACGAGAATCGCGGCCCGGCGGCGAGCAATTGCCCGGCCGTGGCGATCAGCGCTCCGCCGTCGTAAATGGCGCGACCCGCTTCGTTGCCCAACAGGTTTGCATAAACATAGCTGACCGCGAAGGCTCGCGAACCTTCGAGCACGAATCGCCGTCGCACCTCCGCCTTGGCAAATGCGAAGTGGCTGGCGCTGGGATTCAAGATGACGTCGACTCCGCGGCGGGCCAGTTCGCTTCCCGGACGGTTGGCCACCCACGCATCTTCGCAAATCTCAAAGCCGATCTTGATGCCGCCGACGTCGAAATAAATATCCCCCAACGGGTATTCCTGATTCTGAACGATCGCACTCGCCCGCCGGCCCACCGGCCAAGGTTTGAACCATCGCGGCTCGTAATGGATGCCGTCGCCGGCCAGGAACCGTTTGGCGGTGAAACCCAGAATTCGGCCGTCGGCCACAAGACATGCCGTGTTGTAAAGCGCGTTGTTGTGCAATAGCGGCAAGCCAAGCGAAACGACGAGCCCTTGCGTGGCGGGCAGGATTTCGCCCAATAGCGTCAGCGCCATTCGCTGCACGGCGGGCGAAAGAAACGCGTCTTCGCAGCCGTAGCCGCTGATGCACAGCTCGGGCAAGCAGAGCACGCTTACCCGCTGTTCTCGGGCCGCGCGGATCGCAGCCAGAATATGCGATTTATTCGAATCCCAGGCCAACGGGGTCTGATTGAGAACGGCGGCGCCGACTTTAAGCAACTGCATAGCGACCAGTTTAGCCTCTAAGCCCGCCGCCCGCCAACGCGAGGGCCGGACGAACGCGGAGGATGCAGGCCCACGCGGAGTCGCGGAGACACGGCGGAGCAAGCGAGGTGACGGCGGCAATACTCGTCATCAAACCGTCGCGGCGATCGGCTATTATCTGCCGATGCGAATTCCGAAAATGCGATTCGGCTTGCGGGCGCTGCTCGTTGTGGTCGCCATGCTCGGAATTTCGTGCGCGTATTTTTGCGCGAAGCGGAAACCGTGCGAGAACGGAGAGCCTGGCTTGCCTCGGGGGGTCGAGACTTTCGCATGTCTTTCATGACGCAGTCGATCGACGTACTTCGCCATTTCGGCTGGCCGACCACTCCAAGGAACCATCCCCGCTTCGCCGATGGCTTGGCGACAAGCCCCAGCCGTACCTTGTGTTCGAAACTTCCGAGTCGGCACCGGAAATCACAACCGCGGCATCGAACACAAGCCCGAAGCGTTAGCGAGGAAGCGCCGCAACCGCGGCATCGAACACAAGCCCGAAGCGTTAGCGAGGAAGCGCCGCAACGGCGGCATCGTCTCGCTGCAGGCGGCAAAGCCGCATGCACATTCGACTGATGCCTTCGTGAGGCCGACTCGCAATGGAGCGCATCCTTGCTTACGCTTCGGACTACGCTACCTAAGCACACTCCTTCCCAGAAGCGGACTATATATCATCCCGGCCTTCCTCGACCACTAACCGCAGTTCCTGCCGTCTCCTCCACCGTCTCCGCGACTCACCGTGAAAATGCTTTCTCTCTGCGTCGGCTGGGAGAAGAGCGGCTCCTATTCCTCCAACAATTCTTGCAGCTTGGCCAAGCTGCGAGTGAGCATTACTCGGATCGCGCCATCGGTTTTTTCCAGCCGCTGGGCAATTTCCTTCGAGGGCAGACCTTCGAGATACCGCAATCGCAGCGCCGTGCGCTGGTCTTCCGGCAGCGATTCGAGGGCCGCCAGCAGGCGAATCTGCCGCTGATCGCGTGAAAATGCCTGGCTGGCGGTCGTCATGCTGGCCACGAGCAAATCCACAAGCCCGCCCCCTTGCGAGTCGACCCCGGCATCCATCGACCGCTCGCGGCCGGCGCTTCGCTTTTGGCTGCCGAAGAAACGGCGATGCGCGTCGATGATTCGCCGCTCGGCGATTTGGCAAAGCCAGCCAAATGGATCTCGCTTGCTGAAATCGATCTCGGCCGCCGAGCGAATCGCGTCGGCATTGACTTCTTGCACGAGGTCTTCCGCCTCGATCTTGCACCGCAGCGCCATGCCCAAGCGGCGCTCGATATAAGCCGACAGTGCCGGTCGCCGGGCCAGCAGCCAATCGCCGAGCGCATCGCGGTCGCTCGCGGCAAACCGATCGATGAATTTTTGGTCTGCTTCGGTCATGGCGAGAGCGTTCAAGTTTCAGTGGCCGACGATTTCTTGAACCATCCTAACGGCTGACAGCGCGGAAGCGAAACGCAAAAACCGCCGGGCCACCCTTCGCTGGAAGATCCCAGCGATCGGGCGGCCCGGCGGAAGCGACATTGGAAGCGGCAACGACCGGTAAATTCGGCTTCGATGGATGCGTAATGCACGCCGTCCGGAGTTTGCTCGCCCGCAATCCACGCTTACTTTCGGCCATGCCCACCGTGCGAGTGGCCGCCACGGCTCATCCCGCCGCGGTAGGAGACACCGTGGCCGCGGTAGCTGCGATTGTATTTCCGGCAAAGGTCATACCCGCCCTCGCAACCGGGCACGTAGCCGCAACCGGCGTCGCACGTCGGCTGGCAACCGGAATCGGGGGCCATGGCCGCCGGCGCCGATTCAACCTCGCTGCCGCAACCACAGCCACAGCCATTGTCGAAGCAATAGTTCGGGTAGTACCGATAGCGCCAATCGTTGCGGCGATTGCGATAATCGACGCGATGGTTTCGATGGTCCTTCGAGCCCATGTGCTTGCCACTATGGCTGTGACCACTGCTGTGGCCGCCGCCATGCCCTTTGGCTTGGGCAGCCGGCGTGCTGACCAACAAAGCGAGCCCCAACACCACACACCCGGCGGTCGCGACGCGAATCAAACGAGACATGGCAACGTCCTTTCAAAACTGAGTTCATTTGCTCCTTTTGAGCGGCCGACACTGGCCGTCTCACTCTCTTTGCAGAGCGTGAAGCCGCGGGCGTTGTTACAAAACAAATTTGGACGGCCGATCGTCGGCGTGCCGCCGGCCGACCGACCGTTCGACGCGGCGCCGGGAAGTGGCCCGCGATTGGCAAGTCGCCCACCCGCCGGCGAAATCCGCATAGCGCCGTACGTTGTTGTAGGCACGCTCCGTGTGCCGTCCGCACGCCGCACTGCGTTCACTCCGCGGTGTGCCTCCTCGTGTTGCACGGCCCGGCGCCGCGCCGCGCGCGTGTCCCGCCGCAAACGGCACACGAAGGTGCCTGCAACGTAAGGATGGGATAGAATATCTGTGGACCGGGAATTGCACGGTGGCAGTGATCCCGATTGCGCGCCGCTCCAAAAACGGCAGGAGATATTTCATGCAAATCGCCGCGGATAAACGGGTCGATGAGCAGGTAGACAGGCAAGCCGATAAGCAACCAGGCACCGCCGATTCCAACGGCGGCCCGGCAGCCGCGAAATTCACGCTGGCCCTCGATATCGGCGGCACCGGGCTGAAAGCTTCGGTGCTCGACGAGCAGGGAAACATGGTGACCGACAAATCGCACCTTCCCACGCCGCACCCCTGTCCGCCCGAAGTGTTCATGAATTTACTCGACAAATTGATCGCGCCGTTGCGATCGTACGACCGGGTGTCGGCCGGATTCCCGGGCGTGGTGCGAAAGGGACGTATTCTGACGGCGCCGAATCTCGATCCGAAGGGTTGGGCCGGCTTCGACCTGGCGACCGCGCTCAGCCAGAAATTGGGCAAGCCGGCCAAAGTGAAAAACGACGCCGATCTGCAAGGTCTCGGCGCGATTCGCGGCGAAGGCATTGAAATGGTCGTCACCCTTGGCACCGGAGTCGGCACGTCGCTCTTCGAAGATGGCTGGATCGCGCCGCATCTCGAATTTGCCCACCATCCGTTTCGCAAAGGTGAAACGTATGAGGAGCAACTTGGCGAAGCGGCCCTGAATCGGGTCGGGAAAAAGAAATGGAATCGCCGGCTGCGCAGGGCCATCGCCGTATTGCGGGCCCTGACCACGTTCAACCACCTCTATCTCGGCGGCGGCAATTCGCGGAAAATTGATTTCGAACTCCAGCCCGATGTCGAAATCGTGTCGAACGATTTCGGTATGCGCGGCGGCATTTGGCTCTGGCGACGCGACCGCGGACTGATGGGCCGCGAACCGGAATCCAATCCGAACGTCGCAAAAGCCAACGGAGATTGAAAAACTGGAATTGTCGGGCGGCAATCGACGAGCCAATTGACAAGGCGTAATTCAAGGACCGCAGTCGATCGAACCGCAACGAGGAGATTCGCCATGCATCGAGTCGTGATCGTCGGCGGAGGTTTTGGCGGGCTGCGGGCTGCCGAGGGCTTGGCCCGCGCCGCGGTTCACGTCACACTGCTGGACCGGCAGAACTATCATCTGTTTCAGCCGCTTTTGTATCAGGTGGCCACCGGCACGCTTTCGCCGGCGAATGTGGCATCGCCCTTGCGAGCGCTATTGAAGCGGCAGCGGAACGCGGTCGTACTGATGGGCAACGTTTGTGGCTTCGATTTATCGCGACGCGAAGTGTTGCTCGCTCGCGATTCAGCCGGCAGCGGTTCGGCAAGCAACAATTCCGGCAGCGGCGATGCGATCGGCTTCGACTCGTTGATCGTTGCCGCCGGCTCGGGCCACAGCTATTTCGGCCATCCGGAATGGGAACAGCTCGCGCCGAGTTTGAAATCGCTCGACGACGCCACGGAAATCCGGCGGCGAATTCTCTGGGCCTTCGAGGCAGCGGAACGCTCAGGCCTTTCGGCCGAGATCGAAAAATGGCTGACATTCGTGGTTGTCGGCGGCGGCCCGACGGGCGTCGAACTCGTCGGCCAGATCGCGGAAATCGCCGCGCACACGTTGCGCAACGAATTTCGCTCCTTCGATCCGGCCCGTTCGCAAATCTTCTTGATCGAAGCGCTCGATCGCATCTTGCCGACGTTCCATCCCGATCTTTCCGCGAAAGCCCGCGACGCACTGACGCATCTGGGCGTAAACGTGCTCACCGGCGCGCGAGTCACGCAAGTCGATCCGCATTTGCTGACGATCGAACAATCGGGAAAGACGCGGCAAATCGAGGCCCGCACAGTCCTTTGGGCGGCCGGGGTCGAAGCGTCGCCGCTGGGCAAGAAACTTGCCGAAGCGGCCGGCATCTCGGCCGACCGCTCCGGCCGCGTGCCGGTCGGAGCCGATCTGACCGTGGCCGGCCATCCGGAGGTGTTCGTGATCGGCGACATGGCTCGACTCGACGACGGCTCGGGCCAATCGCTGCCCGCGCTCGCGCCGGTGGCAATGCAGCAAGGCACCTACGCCGCCCGATTGATCCGCGAACGGCTTGCCGGCCGCAGGCTGCCGCCGTTCCACTACCACGACCGCGGCGTGCTGGCCACGATCGGGCGATGGAAAGCCGTGGCCGATCTGAAGTTTATCCGGCTTTCCGGAGCGCTTGCGTGGCTGGCATGGCTGTTCATCCATCTGATGACGCTGGTGCAATTCCGCAATCGGCTTTTGGTGTTCGTCCAATGGGGCTGGAGTTATCTGACGAAGGATCGCTCCGCCCTCTTGATCACCGGCAAGTCGCCCGTGGGTGTCGTAACAGGCGGTTCGCCAGTTGGCGCTGTTTCAACGCCGGAGCCTGCGGCGAGCAAGCCACAAAGCGATGGGCGGGCGAACACGCAACCATCTTCGGCCGCGTCGCCAGAGGACCAAGCAACGGATGAAATCGGCGAAGCGTCGGAAGAATCGTTCCCCGCAAGCGATCCGCCGGCCTGGACACACAGTTCGATCTCGCGCGATCCATGAAGTTGCACAGCCAGGCTTTGCCTCAAAACATTAGCCCGAAGCGTCAGCGAGGATGCGCTCCGTTGCGGGTCGCCCTCGTTAACGTCTTCGAGTCGACGTGCATGCGGATTTCCGCCGCCTGGCGCGATGGTGCGCTCCGTTGCGGGGCTCCCTCGCTAACGCTTCGGGCTAGTTTGACGATTGGTGAGTTTTGAGATTGCTAGCAGCCGCAAATCGATCTACCTGCGGGCGGCGATTTTTGGTTCAATCCGCCCCTCTTCTTATGTGGCAACGCATTCTCTTAGCGACGTTCGCGGTATGCGCGTTGTGCCCGGCTGCGGCTTGGGCGCAAGGCTACGGTGGGCCGTTGCCGCCGGCAGAACCGACGGCGATCGCCGCCGGACCGCAAACGGGCGCGCCGGGGGTTTATCCGCCGCAGGCCCCGCTGCCCAGCTCGCCGAGCCCTTCGGATTGGCACCCACCGCATGCCGCGGCGCCAACCTATCCATCGGCGCCGGTGTATCCGCCGCAGCAGCCGTATTCCGTCCAACAGCCGAACCCGCCGCAGATTCTTCCGCCGCCACGTTATTATCCGCCGCCAAATTATGGGCGGCCCAGCTATGTGCCGCCGCCCGCGGCAGAATACCCCACCGTGCCGAGCAGCGATGGAACCACGATGTTTCCGGCCCTCGGCACGCCGACGCCCGGCTCGCATTGGATGTTCAGCGCCGAAGCAATCTGGCTCCAGCGCGTCGACAACACGAGCGTCATCCTAGGCAACACCGTGACCGACTACGGCGCGGGCCTGGGCTACGTCACCGATATTCTCACCAGCACCGACGTCGATTTTCCACTCGACTCGGGTGTCCGCTTGCAAGGCGGCTATCGATTCAACGACCGCAATTCGCTCGAGCTGACCTATTTCGGTTTGCAACAAACATCGGTCGGGCGATCGATTGCCGGCGATCCGGTCGGCAACACGATCTTGGCCTATTCCCCTTGGACGCAGACCGATGCCATCATCGGCGGCTTCGACAACGGCCTCAGCTACACCTACGGCAGCCGAGTGAACAATGCCGAAATCAATCAGCGATTGATTGCCACCGCGGGCCCGACCTGGACGCTGGCGGGCCTATGGGGCGTGCGGTTCGTGCAAGTGGCCGATCGATTCAACCTGAACGGGTCCGACCTTTCGACCGGCGATTTCGAGAACATCGACATTCGCACGGCGAACAACCTGGTCGGCCCGCAAATCGGCGCCGCCTGGACGAGCTATTGGAATCGGCTTGCTTTGACTACCGAGGTGAAGGGCGCGCTGCTGGCCAACTTCAATTCGGCGAGTTATTCGAACCTCAATTCCAGCGGCGTGATCTCCGGCAATCCCGTCGGATTCTATCCGTTCGACCAATCGGCCCACGGAACGAACGTGGCAGGATTGGTGGAATTCACGTTCATGGCCCGCTATCGCCTGAGCGCGCATTTCTGGCTCCGCGGCGGCTATCAAACCTATTATCTGGGCGGACTGGTTCTCGGCCCGCGGCAACTCGCCAACTTCGACCACAGCGGCGGTCTTTCGCTCGCCGGCCCGTCGCTGGGCATCGAAACGAATTGGTAAGGCTCGGCCGAGAAATAACCTCGGCGACTGCCTCAGAATGGGTGCCATGCGAACGGCTCGCTTAGCATGGCCCACAATATTCACTCGCGGCAACGTTTAGCGCCTCGGCCTGAAGGGCCGATTCTGCCAGCCCAGGCCGGAGCCGCGCAGGCGGCGGAGGCCTGGGTCAACCGCCCCGTACGATGCACCGGCCCTGACAGGGCCGTTCAATAAAGCGCCGCAGATTGTGGAACGGCCCCTATCAGGGCTGGCCAACGCGCCGTATCACGGTCACAGGGCTTCGCCACGGCTCCGCCCTGGGCTGACGGAATGCGCCCTTCAGGCTCACGTATCGCCGGCCCGTATCGAGATTCGCTGCCAGGTATTCGGCCGAAAAACGAATTCGTCCGATCGGGCGGCGCGCCTCCGATCACTCCTTCAAACGACGCGCGCCACAGGAGATCCGCCTTCATTTTGCAGCCAGCCAGCCGTTGGCTTTGAGCCATTCGGCGGCCCGGTCGGGCCAATGCGAAACTTCGTTCGGCGAAGGCCGCAATCCGTAGCCGTGGCCCCCCTTGGGATAGATGTGCATTTCGCAGGGAATTTTCAAATGCCGAAGGGCTAGAAAATAGGCGACCGCATTGTCGGCCGCATCGTCTTCGGTCATCGCGATGAAAGCCGGCGGCGTGTCGGCCCCGACCTTGATCTCCGGTGCCAGCTTGGTGGGATTTCCCTTCTCGGCCAGGTAGGCCGGGTAAATCAGGATCGTGAAATCCGGGCGGCAGCTTTCCCGGTCGGCCGCGTCGACGGTGGGATATGTCCGCTCCGAGAAATTCGTGCTGGCCGTGGCTGCGAGGTGCCCGCCGGCGGAAAAGCCAAGGATGCCGATCCGTTTCGGATCGATGCCCCAATCCTTCGCTTGGCTGCGAACCATTCCGATTGCTCGCTGGGCATCTTCAAGCGGAGCGGCAAAGCGCTCGCGGCCGGGCCGCGCCGGAACGCGATATTTCAGCAGCACTCCGGTCACGCCGATCGAATTCAGCCAATGACAAATCTCGGTCCCTTCCAGATCGTAGGCCAGAATCGCATAGCCGCCGCCGGGGCAAACGACCACCGCGGCGCCGGTGTTCTGATCTTTCGGGGGCGAGAAAACCGTGATCGTCGGCTTGCTGACGTTCGCCAGCCGAATGACTTCTTTCGACGGCTCGCCTTTCGGATTGTGCTTGGTGGAATCGTGCTCCGGCCCGATGTCCCCTTTGTCGCCGGGCGCGACGCCGGGCCAAAGCGTGACCGGTTTCGATTCGCTGCCGACGTTCTTCGCCGCGCCGCTCGCCGCATCGTCGGCCATTCCGCGAGTTGCGAAGAGCGCTACGCCGAGAACAATGATCAAACTGCAAACGGCTCGAACCAAACGCGGGAAGATCGCTTTCATGAGTGAGCCTGACCAAGGGTTGGAGGTGGGAAAACTGGCGGCGTGCGGATGCAATCGGCCGATCAAAGCACGTCGGCCGCGCCGCATTATAGTTCGCGCCCACTCGGCTTGAAAGCAGCCGCGGGCACCGACTCCAGCGGCCTAGCGGCCTGAAAAGCCGATTCTGCCAGTCCAGGCCGGAGCCGCGCCAGCGGCGGAGGCCCGGGAACACGGTTCCGCGCGTTAACCGGCCCTGAGGGGGCCGTGCAAAACGCGCACTCGCCGCATTGAAGGCCTCGGCTGCGGTTGCTTCTAAGCCAATGCGAGCCAATGCCGATCAGCGCAGGCAGCGGATATCGGCTGTCTTGCCATGAAGGTGAGTTCCGGTCGGATGACGGAGCGGCGAAGTCCTCTTTCTTTCAGCGGGTATATGGTTTGCTCCGTTACGAGCCAATTCCGGGCTCATTTTCGGTTCACGACCGTTTCTCGACAAGGAGAGTAATCGTATGGCCAATACATCATGGAAACTTAAGGGGGCGTTTCTTGCCGTATCGGCCGCGCTGTGTGCGTTGGTGGCCACGGCGAACGCGCAGACGCCCCCCGTGTCGCCGCTGCCGCCGTCGCCGCAGATTTCGCCCGGCCGGCCCTTTCCCGCCCCGGGGCAAACGCTCCCCTCCTACCTGACGCAAAAACCGATCACTCCCGAACAAGCACCCGTTCTCAGCCTCGACCACGACGTGGCCGAGTGGCTGCATATCGACAATCGAGGTGAGGTGTCGTTGGCCAAAGTAGCCGAGGCGAAATCGCAGAATCAAGCGGTGCGGCAATTTGCCGATCGCATGATTCACGATCACTCCCAATTCCTCGAAGCATTGAAACCGTTCGAAGCGACGAACATGGCGGCGATTGCCCCAGCCGCGACCAGCGCGCCGGCAACGGCGCCCGTCCGGCCGGAAGGGCCGGTCGACGCCGGCCGGGCCGACATCAGCGGAACGCCGCAAACGCCGGCCGCCCCGGGAACCGCGGGCACCCCCGTTCGGGCGCCCGATATCGGCAGTGTGCCGACGCCCGGCAGTGTTCCAAATTCGTCGACGGTGCCGACGCCGGGCGGCTTGCCGGTGCCGGGAACGACGCCATCGCCACGGCCGGTTGCCACCGCAGCGCCGCAGCCTCCGCGGCAGGCGGCGCCAGTCGATCGCCAAGTGGCCGCGAACATCGCCGCGATGAACCATCCCCGCGGTCTCGACTTCTTCCACGTCCAGCGGCAGATCGGCGCGCAATCGTTAGCCGACACCACCAAGCAGTGGGACACGATGAAATCGGCGGATGCCGATATCGCCTACGTCGGCCAGCAGATCGTCATGCACCAGATGTACATCGAAACATCGCAAGTGCTGCGGCAGTATGCATCGCTGCGTCTGAAGAGCTTGATCGATCAGGGAATTCAAGTGGCTCAATCGCATCTATCGGAAGCGAAAGACCTGATGAAGGAACTCACCGACCGCAACTACTCCGAAGGCCAGGCGAGCACGAGCAGTCCGGCAAAATAAGGGGCGCTCCTTGCCGCGCAGCTCAAGCCAGATGAATTACTAGATTTCAATTAGCGGCGGAACCGATACAATCGGTGCCGTCTGTCGAAAGCCTTCCCCACGCATCCTCCGTGCGTGCGGAGGGTTTTTTTGTTTCCTGGCAATTCGACCTGCTATTCGGGTTTGCCGGCCAGCCGGGCATATTCGGCGACGATCGCCTCGAGGCTCGGTTTCCGGTAGCCCGGACAGCGCCTATCGTGGTAGCGTGCTGTCGGCAAAGGCCAAATGTTGACGAACCCCTGCCGCGCACTTACGATGAAACCTGCATCGCACGACCGGCATTCGCCGGCGGTTTTACGATTGTCTCCGGGCTATGTCCCAAGGTTTTCTCCCGAGGATCCAGGCATGAATCGTTTTGCCCCGCAGTGGTTTTCCAGGCATCTGTCGTTCGATCGATCGTGTCTGAAATTGGCCGCCGTCAGCCTATTGGCCGGCCTGATGGTGGGCGTATTGGGGATGGCCGCGCGGGCCCAAGCGGCCGATGATCCGCCAGGAGAAAAGAAGATCCCCGCGCCGCTCGATATCGAATTGCAAACGACCGACGGCTTGCAAATGCAGGCCACCTACTATGGCAGCATCCAGGGGAAGAATGCCGTGCCGATCATCATGTTGCATGGCTACAAGGGAAGCCGGGCGGATTTTGCCGGCCTTGCCCTGGCGATGCAGGCCCGCGGCTGCGCGGTGATCGTTCCCGACCTTCGCGGGCACGGCAAGAGCACGAGCATCAATCGGGGCGGCGAACTGGTGACCATCGATCCGTCGACGTTGAGAAAAGGGGATTTCGAGCTGATGGTCACCCAAGACCTCGAAGCCGTGAAATCGTATCTCATGGAGCGCAACAATGCCGGTGAATTGAATATCGAAAAACTCTGCGTGGTCGGCAACGATATGGGGGCCATGCTGGCGGTCAAATGGTCGCAATACGATTGGCATTGGCCGCAATTGCCGTCCACCAAGCAAGGCCAAGATGTGAAGGCCGTGGTGCTGATTTCGCCGCCGATGAATTTCCACGGTATCCCGATCAACGATTCGCTCGGCACTCCGCTATTGCAAACCGGCCTGTCGGTGTTGATCATCGCCGGCGAAAAGAATTCCAAGGCGATGGATGAAGCGAAACGAATCTACAACCGCCTCGCACCCTTGCGACCAAAGCCCACGGACGACCGCGAAGTGATGGACAAACAGGATCTGTTCCTTTCGACCGTCAAAGCGGCCTCGCTTCAGGGTCCGAACATCTTGAACGATAAGTCGATCCTGCCGCAGTTGACGCTGGTGATTGGGCAGTTCATCGAGTGGCGGCTGGTGAACAAAAAGTTCCCCTGGACCGACCGCAAGCCGGCATTGGGGCAATAACGGCCTGCCGGCCAGCGGCGGCAAACAGCGGCGGAGCTCACGGCACACCCATCCACGGTGGGAAAGCCGGTCGCAGGCGGCTGCAGCCGTTAAGGCGTAGCGAGCAACATGCCGGCCCGAATATCGTGGTCCGATCGGAGTTGCTCGCGATTCGCTTGCAAAAGCACGTCGGTATGCGCGCTGTCGCCGTAGACTTTTTGAGCGATGCTCGACAGCGTATCGCCGTTTTGCACGACGTAGATCCGCCCCGCGGCTTGCGATTGCGGATCGATCGGCGGCAGCGGTGACAAGCCGGATGAACCGATATCGAGCAGCGGCGCTTTCGTCGCGGCAGGCGTCGGGCCGACTGCGGGGCCCGGCGGCGGCGATGCGGCCGGCTGCGCCGCAGCGACCGCGGCCGTTGCCGGATCGCCCGCCGGCGGTCGGGCGCGCGCTTGACCGCTCGGAATTCGCAGCCGGGCACCGATCGGCAGCAGTTCCGGATCGCCGAGCACATCGCGATTGCAGGCAAAAATCTCGCCGGCTCGACTGGCCGAGCCCAAATATCGCTCGGCCAACATTGGCAGAGAATCGCCGTCGACGATCTTGTGCGTCTGCGGCGGCGAAGCATCCGGCGACGGTTCGGTATGAAAATCGGACGTCGACGGAGAATCCGACCGATTCCCGGAAAATCTGTCCGGCAAATCGGGCAACGCGCCTTCGGCCGGTTTTGTGGGCGCGCTTCCTGCCGCCGTGTGAAAATCGTTCGCATCGGCAGCCGGCGGCGGCGTCGATGTTGGAGATGCAGGCTGCGGCGTGGCCGGCGGCGAAGGCGTCGGAGCAGCGACGGTGTCGTTTTGCGAGTGCGAATTCGTTTCCTGCGGTGTCGCCGAAGAGCGGGTTGCGGGGTCGTTAGCGCCGGCGTTTGTCTGGCCGGAATTCGCCGACAAATCGAGCGGCGGCGCGCCATTCGGCGGCACGATTTGCGGCGCCGACATGGCATGACCAGCCGTTTCGCTAGGTGCGGCGGCGGTTTTCGTCGCGGCCGGCTTGCGGAATTGCAATGCCACGACGAATCCGATCGTCAGCACGATCGAGACCAACACGATCTTTGCACGCCGAGGCATAGAACGCTCCTTGTTCTGTTATCGACGGAGCGAAGGCAGGGCTTGCGCCAAATCGCCACTCGCGGCAACTTGCGCAGCAAACGCCAGACAGCAAATCCGGGCTATGCGTCAGAGTTTGACAAAGCGACAACGTAGCAAGCACACTCCGTGTGGCGTCGGCCACTTATGCCGGCCAACGGAGGTGATCGGCTTTCAACCTCTTTCGAGATCAATTGCGTTTCGTCGCGCCGATGGCCCACGGAGTGTGCCTGCTACGTTAGTTCCTTTGGCGCGCGTCAATGGCCCATTCCGCCGTTGCCCGGCCATCGTCCACCACGATCGCCCGCGGATGCAGGTTGCAGGTCGGACAGATATGCCACGGGATGCCATAGAGCACATCGCCGATTGATAAATTGCGTGCCGCCGGCGAACGCAAGTTCAGATGCTCTTCGCTATGGACAACGACGGCTGCGTCCGGCAAATCGGGCCAGACAACTCGCACACCTTTCGGATCCGCGGCCACGGCTTTATGTCCCAGATCGACGCACACGCAGTCGGCCGCCGGCTTGCTCACGACGCGCGTCAGCAGCGCTGCCGCGAAAAGAAAATCCAGATCGGGAAGCATCGCGGCGTAACCCGCATCCCACAAAAGGCACGTGCCGGGGCTAAGTTGCCGATCGGAATAGGCCGCATGAATCGGAAACGTGGGCGTTCCGCCGGCGACAAGTTCCGAAACGTCGTAGCCGAACGCCCGCAATTTTTCTCGCAACGATTCGACCGGCGCCATCGCCGCCTCGGCCAATTGCCGCCGCTGCGCGAGACCCGGCTGGTGGAGATGCCCGTCGTAGGCATGCAATCCGCATGGCCTCAGGCCGTTCAGAGCAGCCAAGCACCGGTACAGATCGATCGCGGGCGGGCCAGGAGGAATGCCGGTTCGGCCCATACCCACGTCGAGATCGATGAACACATCCAACCGCCGGCCTGCCTGGGCGAAGGCTGCCGAGAGCCGGCTCGCGGCCGCGGCGTCGTCGACGATCGCCGCCAGTCGGGCGTTTGGAAATCGCATCGAGAGCGCTACAAGCTTGGCGATCTTCGGCCCCACCGGCTGATGGGCCAGTAGAATATCGTCGGCCCCGGCACCCGCCGCCATTTCCATTTCCGCCAACGTCGCGCATTTGAACCGATGAATGCCCGCCCCCAACTGCAGCCGCACCACGGCCGACATCTTGTGCGTTTTGACGTGCGGCCGCAGCCGATCGGCGTCGCCGGCGATCGAGATCATTCGGCGAATGTTTTCCTCGATCCGCGGCGGATACACCAATAGCGACGGCGAATCGACCTCCTCGGCATTCGCGATCGCATACCATCGGTCGTTCATCGGCGCCAACTCTCGCGCAAGAAGCGAATCCAGTTGCCATGCATGATCGCAACGACATCGCTCGGCGGATAGCCACGCGCTGCAAGCAACTCGGGCAGGCGCGCCAAGTCGGCGATCGTGTCGACGTCGGCCGGCGTTTGCTCGACGCCAAAAGCGCCGTCGAGATCGGTGCCCAGGCCGACGTGCCGGGCGTTGCCGGCCAATTGGCAGATGCGATCGAGATGGTCGATCATGTGATTGAGCGAGAGCCCGACGTCGGCCGGACGAGTTTTGCCGCGAATCCAGCCGGGAACCATCATCCAAGCGTCGAGCGGCAGGCCGATCACCGCGCCGCGTTCGAGGAGCGCACGGATCTGTTCGTCGGTGAATTGCCGCGTGTCGGGAGCGATCGCACGCACATTGTTGTGGCTCGCCCAAACGCGGCCGGAAAACGCATCGAGCGCTTCCCAAAAGCTTTCGTCGGAGAGATGCGTCGCGTCGAGGATGATGCCAAGTCGTTGCATTTCGGCCAGCAATTCACGGCCGCGCGGACCAAGTCCGCCGGGCGAATGCGTGCCGTGTGCGTACGTGCCCGGGCCGTAGTGCGCCGGGCCGATGGCGCGCAATCCTTGGGCATACGCCCGCTGGAGATGCCGCGGCGTGAGAATCGAATCCGCTCCTTCGAGGCTGAGCACGTAGCCGATCGGAGCGTCGGGCGGCGGCGAATCGCTCCACAGTGCGACATGCCGATCGAGCGAAGCGGCATCGGTGATCGGCGTCATTTGGCCCGCTTCTTCCATCGCCCGATACCAGGCCAATTGGCCCTGCGTTTGGGCCCACGCGATTTCCGGGCTATGCCAGCCGGGGAGCTTGTTCGGCGGCTTGACGTAGCGGGCAATGAGTGTCGCAACACACAATCCGACTCGGCCGCGGCGCATTTCCGGCAGCGACACCGTGCCGTTGCCGCGGTCGGGCTTGTCGGTCTGCCCCTGTTCGCGGGCTCGGATCTCGGCGACCTGCCGCGTCAGGTCGCGATTCCATTCTAGGGCGTTCATCGCCAGATCGAGATGGGCGTCGAAGATCAGCATGGGAATGAAGCGGGATACTGGAGGGCCGGCAAAAGCTATTTCGGACCGACGGCGGCGGAGAGCAGCAGTGTGAGGCCGAAGGCGACGATCGAAATCACGGTTTCCAGCACGGTCCAGGTGCGCAGGGTTTCGGGCGTGTTGAGACGGAGGTATTTTTGCACGAGCCAAAAGCCGCCGTCGTTCACATGCGAGCATACAATCGAACCGGCCCCCATCGCCAGTACCATCATCTCCGGCCGAACGCCCGACTTCGCAGCCAAAGGGGCGAGCAAACCGGCGGCCGTGGTGATGGCGACCGTGGCGCTGCCGGTCGCGACGCGGATTGCCGCGGTCGCAAGCCAACCCAACAGCAGCGGCGAAATCGCCACCGCCGTGGCTCGATGCAAGATCGCATCGCCCACGCCCGAGGCGATCAGCACCCGGCTAAAGCCTCCGCCGGCCGCCACCACGAGCAGAATCTCCGCGATGGGGGCAAGGCTCGCCCCGCTCGTCGCCGCGATCTGCCGCCGCGACATGCCGACCGACAATCCCATCGTCACGAACGAAACGAGCACGGCAATCAGCATCGCTACGGCCGGATCGCCAAGCATTTGGGCCGTGTGCAATAGCGGCTCAAACCGCGCATTGCCGCTCAGCAAAAGCTCGGCCAGCGTTCGCAGTAGCATCAGCAGGATCGGCAATAGAATCGTCAGCAGCACCCAAGCGAGCGCCGGGGAGCGAATCGGCTCCATCTCGCCCGCAGCCCGCCGCGCTAGCAAGGATTGGTCGCCCGCGTTCTGCTTTTCATCGCTTGCCGGCGTCGCTTCGCCGACATCGACGCGAGCAAACATCAGCCCTGCCACGAGCGCGGTCGGGACTCCGATCAGGATGGAATAGAGAATCGTCTTGCCCACGTCGGCGTGCAACATGCCGATCGCCGCCATCGGACCGGGGTGCGGCGGCACCAGCGCGTGCGACACCGATAGCCCCGCCACGAGCGGCAGACCAAGCCGCGACAAGCGAATTCCGGCCCGCTCGGCAAGCGGAACCAACACGGGCACCAACAGCACCAGCCCGACTGTGAAAAACACGGGAATGCCGATCAGAAAGGCGCAGCCGATGACCGCAACGGCGAGCAGCCGTGGTCCGCAAGCGTCGAGCATGCTCGCGGCGAGTTTCTTGGCGCCCCCCGATTCGCCCAGCATTTGCCCAAGCACGGCCCCGAGGCCGATAACCATGGCGACTTTGCCGAGCATGTCGCCGACACCCGCCTCGAAAGCATCGGCCACCGTTGCGACATTCATCCCCGCCCCAATGCCAGCCGCCAGCGATGCAATAGCCAGCGCGATGAACGCATTCAGCTTCAGCCAGGTAATGAGCAGCACCAGGCCAACGACGGCCAGCAGCGTGTCGAGCAGAAGCCAAGTGGCGGTGTCCAATCGGAGAGTCTCGGCAAGCGGAACGGCGAAGCAGCGTGAATTCGAGGAAATGATTAGAACGGCAAGCGGCGGGCAGTGGAAGCAAACCGTGCCGGAAATTTCCTGGAACGACACCGCGCGGCGGCATAGCGATAAGTCTCGCTAAGGCACCGGCGGCTAGCGCCGTGCCGCTCACACGCGGACAGTCAAGGCGCGCGGCATCGCGCTAGCCGCCGGTTAATCGGCATTCGTCAGCAGGGCGACCGGGAAATTTGCCAACGCGGTCGAAAGCGGCAATGCGGAGCCTGCGAGATCGATGGTTTCGCCGGTGAAGAGGTTTTTTAGCTGGCTCGCCGGCAAGTCGCCGAGCAACAACCGCGTGTCGGACCAAATTGCTTCGCCGATGGGGGCGGCGGATTGGTCGCCGCCGTCGGGGAGGCCGAGCGACAAGCGAGCCAAGAGACGTGGAGCGACGGCGATGGCGATCCGCGGTGAAGTCGCGAAATGGTCGGAAGAAGAAGGCGCCGCCGACGAGCGGTCCGTGCGCACGCCGGCCCTTGCACGCCAAGCATAGGCGCAAACGTGTCGGGCTCGGGAGCCATCGGCGAAAAGCGGAATGTATTCGCCGTGGCGAAAGAGATCCGAGTGCCGGCGGCGGAATTGCAGCAATTGCCACGTTACGAAAAGCTTCAATCGCGGATCGCGCGGATTGTCGGTCAGCCGGCGGGCAAATTCCAATCGCGAACCGTCATTCGCAAGCGTCGCCTGCAGTTCGCCGAGCAGTTGTCGCCGATAAGTGAAATCGACTTCGCGGCGATTGTCGGGATCCACGAGGCTGAAGTCCCACAACTCCTGGCCTTGATAGATGTCGGGAACGCCCGGCGAAGTAAGCTTGAAAAACGCTTGCGACAAGGCGCTGTACAAACCCCAGCCGATGATTTGGGCATGGAACTCGCGCAGATCGGCAAGAAAACGGTTTTTCGGGTGATCGTCGAGCGCTGCGGCCACGAAATCGCGCACGGCCGCATCGTATTCGGCGCTCGGATTGATCCAACCGGTGCGCTGCTTTTCTTCGTGGGTGGCCTTTTCCATATAGGCCTGGATGCGCGTGCGATACTGGTCCATCCCGGCGTGATCGAGTTCGTCGATCGGCCAGGTGCCGACGACCGACTGGTAGAACAGATATTCGTCGTTGCGGCTGGGGGCAGGCCCGCCGTCGACTTCGCGGCGGTGGCGGCGGTTGAGCCGGGCCCAATGATTCACCGCGGTGCGCCACAGATGCGGCACCTCGGAGAGAACGTTGATCCTCGCCCGCGTGTCTTCGCTGCGCTTCGTGTCGTGCGTGGTGGTGGCGACGAGCGAACCGGCTTGGCGCTTGAGGCGGGCAGCGTTTTCGCGATGAAATTCGTCGGTGGAATCGGCGAGTTTTGTCGGATCGCCCCCCACTTCATTGAGCGTCACCAGCGGGATGTAGACATAAAAGGCGGTGTCTTCCACCCCCTTGGCCACCAGCGGACTGGTCACCTGTTGAAACCTTCCCACGAACAGCGCTCGCTCGCGGCAGCCGGCCTCGTCGAGATCCGGCGGTTGCTCCAGCAGCAGCACGGCGCGGATGAAATCGAACAGGTCGACATCGAGCTCCGGCCGGCGGCGCTTCGCCTGGGCGACCGCTCGGTACACCACCTGCCGATCGCGCTCCGAAACATGGCCGGGATGGATATACGTGCGATAAACCGGAAAACAGGCGAGGATTTCGCGCAAGCCGACGCGAAGCGTGTTGAGCGTAAAATCGCGCGAGCGACGATGCCGCTCCGAAATACGGTTGAGCTGATGAGTGAGCAACTGCATGTCGCTGGCCATCGCCACGCGGGTGATGAGCAGTTTCGATCGGTATGCGACTTCCGGAAAGCCGACGCGATCGTTGATAAAGCGCTGATAGATTCGGACCATCCGTGCGACGCCGGTCGGATCAAGCATCAGGCGGGTGATGTGGTTGAGCGCGTCGTAGCCGGTCGTTCCGGCGACGGGCCAGTCGTCGGGCAATGGCTCTTCAGGGCCGAGAATTTTTTCCACCACCACATACAGCGGCATGCGGGATCGGTTGCCGAGCGCCGCATCGATTTTCGCCAGAAACGATTGTTCGAGATCTTCCCACTTCAGCGGCTGAGGGGGAGCGGCAGCGGCGGTCGCGGTGGCCGCGCCGCTCGATGTCGCTGTCTCGCCGCCGCCAGACATCGCCGTCTGCGACGGCGGTTGCACACCGGCGTGCGCGAAAGGGGCCGCAGCCGCGGGTGAATCGCGAAGCCGCTCAAAGGCCATTCGCCCGAGCGTCCGCAAGTAGCCTTGTTGCAAGCGGCGCATGTAGTCTTGTGGATCGAACAGACCGTCGATATGGTCGACCCGCAAACAATCGACATCGCCGCGGCCGATCAGTTCGAACACCAAGCGGTGAATGACTTCGAAGACCTCAGGCTGTTCGGTGCAGGCGGCGGCCAACTGGCTGACATCGAAAAACCGGCGATAGTTGATCTCATCGGCCGCGGCCTTCCAATACGAAAGGCGATACACCTGCGCATTCAACAACTCGTCGAGCCGGTCGAAACTGTGCGGGTCGTCGGGCGAGCCGTTCCAGGTTTGCAAGTTTTGCAGGATAAAGGCGGAGATCGCGGGCGATCCGTCGGTCAACCGGCGCAGTCGGCCTTTGATCACTTCTTTTTCGCGATGCCGCTCGGCGACGCGCTCCACAGCGGTTTCCGTGTGCTGCGGAAGATAATCGATTGCCGTGAGGATGCTTTCCAACTCGCGCAGGTCGGCCGAGTCGGAGCCCAACTTTTGTTTCATTTCCGCAAGACCGGCGGTCAAAGGAATGGCATAGCTGCGCGGGTCGAGCGGCAGTTTTGTCTCATAGTATTGAACGAAAAATGCGCCATCCTCATAGATCAGCTTGAGCTTGCCGGCTTCGAGCACCTTGCCGTATTGATCCTCGAGAACCGGCAGCAACACCTTGTTTTCGAGTTCGGCCTTGATCGGTTGCCAATTGACGTCGAAAAAATGGGCGTAGCGTGAACTCGGGCCGTTTTCGAGCACGTCGTTCCAAAACGGGTTCTCGCCGCCGACGATCCCCATGTGATTCGGAACGATGTCGAGCAGTTGGCGAAGCCCCGCTTTGCGCAGGGCTGCCACCATCGCGGAATAATCCTCCGCACTGCCGAGTTCGGGGTTCAACCGGCCGTGATCGACGACATCGTAGCCGTGCGAACTACCGGTTTGCGATTTGAAATAGGGGGACGCATACAGATGGCTCGCGCCGAGCTGCGCCAGATACGGCGCGATGGCCGCCGCGTCGCGAAACGTCCGTTTGCCGGCCTGGAATTGCAGCCGATACGTCGAATCGGGCCACCGCGAGCGCTCGACGACGATCTTTCGCACCGAATCCACCAGGCAATCGAGTAGCGCGGCGGAATCCCTTGGCTGCGACGGGGCATCGAACTGGATCGCATCCTCGCTCCGTGAGCCGGCTTCGAACCGCGACAGATCGCCGTTGCTAGTCGCCATGCGTCGCTCCTCGGACCAAGAGTTCGTAGGGAAGGAGCCGTTCCGCGGAGTCGGCCGGCGTCCGCGAACCGCCGTAACGAACATCTTCGGTCGAGAACCACGGCGATGAAGCCGAGGACGGCCACGAGGCTGATTGCGAGGGAATCGTGGCGGGTTCGGCGGTCAGGTTGGCATACATCATCATCGCCGGCGATTCGCCGCGGCGAATGACGATAATCGTGTTGACCAACTCGGCGTGCAACGGCTGACCATAATTTAGCTGCGGCCAATCTCGCCGCGCGGCGAGCAAATCTTGATAGAGCGTTCGCCGCTTGGCTTCCGCCGAATCTTCGGGCCACGACCATCTCAGCTTCGCCGAGGCAAACGTGCCGGGATCTTGCGCGTCGGGAATTTCGTGTTGCCACTTGAACGCCAGGTCGGCAAACTCGCGATTGCGGCCTTTGCGAATCGCTTCGACCAGATCGGGATCGCCAAACGAGCAAAAGAACGGGAACGGCGCCGTCTCGCCATATTCTTCCCCCATGAACAAAAGCGGCACGAACGGCGAAAACAGCATCAAGGCCGCCGCAAGCCGCTGCGCCGCGGGTGGCAAAAGCGTCGTCAGCCGATCGCCGAGCGCTCGGTTGCCGATCTGATCGTGATTCTGCAGACAGACGACGAACTGCGTGCGATCGGCCGAGCCGACGTTGTTGCCGTGCCGCCGCCGCCGGAAGGGGCTATAGCAGCCGTCGTAGACATACACCTCATTCAGCGCTTTGACCAATTGTGTCGCTTCGCCGAAGTCTTGATAGTAGCCGTCGCGCTCGCCGGTCAGCAGAGCGTGGACGCAGTGGTGAAAGTCGTCGCTCCACGCGCCGTCGAGACCGTGTCCGCCGCGTTCCGGCGGATCCACCACGCGCACATCGTTCAAATTGCTTTCGGCGACCACATGCACCGTGCGATTCTGTTCGCTGCCGGCGCGATGCACCGCGGCGCGAATGTCAGACAGGATGTGCAATGCCGAGGCGTCGTAGATCGCGTGGATCGCGTCGAGCCGGAGCCCATCGACATGGAAATCGCGAATCCACATCACGGCGTTGTCGATGAAAAATTGCCGCACCGGATCGCTGTAGGCATCGCCGAAATTGATGGCCGTGCCCCACGGCGTATGGTAATGATCGGTGAAATAGGGCCCGAAGCGATTGAAGTAGCTTCCCTCCGGCCCAAGATGGTTGTAGACCACGTCGAGAAATAGGGCCAAGCCGGCAGCGTGCGCCGCATCCACAAGCCGCTGCAATGCGCGCGGTCCGCCGTAGCTGTTCTGCGCGGCGTAGGGATGCACGCCGTCGTAGCCCCAGTTGCGCTCGCCGGGAAACTGCGCGATCGGCATCAGCTCGATCGCCGTAATGCCGAGCGAAGCCAATTCACCGAGCCGCGGAAGGATCGCGTCGAAAGTCCCCTCCGGCGTAAACGTGCCGACGTGCAATTCGTAAAACACCAAGTTCTCGCGCGGAATGCCCGGCCATCGGCCATCGCTCCAGGCGAATGCGGCGGTTGAAAACACCGCGCTCGGGCGATGCACCCCCTCGGGCTGCCAGCGCGACGCAGGATCGGGATATTGCTGGCCGTCGTCAAGCTTGAACGTATAGGGCGTCCCTTCGCCGATGCCGGTCTGTTCACAAGTGTGATAACCGAAGGGCGCGGCCGACAGGGCGATCTCGCGACGATGGGCGCCGGTCCCTAGCACCAACGAGACTTTCTTGGAGAGCGGCGCCCATACCCGCCATGCGACGCTGCCGTCGGCGGCGAATAGTGCGCCCTGTGGTTCGTATCGTGGTTCCATCGGCGAGGTCGCCCTTTCCTCGGTGCTTGGGTGCGGTGGAGTCTGAATCGATCGTCCGGCAAAAAACCTTCGTCCGAGCTACAAGACCGTCCGGAACAACGTGAAACCCAGCACCAGAGCGATTAGGAACAGCGCAACGAACACGAAGAAGATGAATTTGGCGATTCCCGCCGCAGCGATCGAGAGGCCGGTAAATCCGAATATTCCGGCCACGACGGCGACAAGAAAGAAGAATATAGCGAGGCGAAGCATCGACGTGACTCCTATCGATCCTATTCATCTGAAGCTTTGTGTCATCCCATCGAATGCAAAATCGATGCCGACGTGATTCCGGCGTCGCGTGAGCTGTGCGCAGTTAACAACCATGATGCTCGTTTCGTTGTCGATTTTAGCTTGAAAAACAGCGAAACCGACCGTGGCATGCCGAATGCAACGAGTTCACGGCGCGAAGGTTCAGCCGAAAACTAACTTCCGCTTTTCAAACCGTCACCTGCGGATTGTGAACCACGAATGAATCACGGGCCCGCACCTTGAGGCGGGCTTCCACCGACCCGGTGGGCGGCATCTGGCCGCCCGCCGGGTCGATTGTTTTTTGGCGGAAGGGATTGCGCTCGCCGTCGGGGCGTGGCAAACGTAGCAGGCATACTCCGTATGCCGTCGGCCACTTGAAACGCCTCCCACCGCGCCGTTCGAGCGTTTCCGCCGCACGCAAGCGGGAGCGAAGCGGAGGATTGATGGAGCAAAGATTTAGCGATGTCCGATTGCGAGCGAGAGCGAATCGGCATCGCTGCCGGCACACGGAGTGTGCCTACTACGTAGCAGGCATACTCCGTATGCCGTCGGCCACTTGAAACGCATTCCACCGCGCCGTTCGAGCGTTTCCGCCGCACGCAAGCGGGAGCGAAGCGGAGGATTGACGGAGCAAACATTTAGCGATGTCCGATTGCGAGCGAGAGCGAACCGGCATCGCCGCCGGCACACGGAGTGTGCCTACTACGATCTCGCTAGATCGGTACCGGGGGCACTTCCGGCGCGTTATGGCGAATGCGGAAGAGGGCCGTCGTCCGGCCGTCGAGCGCGTATTGATCGCCGCCGTGCAGCGTCGTTTGCGGTTGAGGAGGCTCCGAGGTGTCGAACACGAGTTCCCAATATTCGTCGGGTTTATGTTCCGGCAAGATGAACTTCGTGCCCGTGTGCTCCTGGTTCAGTAGCAGCAGCATGGTGTCGCCTTGCAGTTTCTCGCCGTGCTCGTCGATGTCGGTAATGGTGTCGCCGGCGAGATGCACGCCGACGCAGCCGGTCTTGCCGGAGTTCCAGGCTTCTTCGGTCATTTCCTTGCCCGAAGGATCGCGCCAATAAACGTCCTTGACGCCGGAGCCGCGCAGCGGCCGCCCTTGGAAAAACTTCGGCCGCCGAAAAACGGGCTCGTTGCGCTTCAATTGAATTATTTTCGAGACGAACGCCAACAGATGTTTTTGCTCGTCGTTGTGCTCCCAGTTGAGCCAACTCAGTTCGTCGTCGTGACAATAGGCGTTGTTGTTGCCCTTTTGCGTGTGGGCGAATTCGTCGCCGTGGCGAATCATGGGCACGCCCTGCGAGAGCAATAGCGTGGCAAAGAAATTGCGCATTTGTTGCCGTCGCAGGCGATTGATCTCGGGATCGTCGGTCGGTCCTTCGGCGCCGCAGTTCCAACTGAGATTGTTCGATTCGCCGTCGCGATTCTCGTCGCCATTGGCTTCATTGTGCTTTTGGTTGTAGCTCACCAGATCGTGCATCGTGAAGCCGTCGTGGGCGGTGACGAAATTGATGCTCGCATAGGGCCGGCGGCGGCTCGATTCATACAAATCGGCGCTGCCGCACAGCCGCGTCGCAAGCTCCGAGATCGTGCCTTTGTCTCCCTTCCAAAAGCGGCGGATCGCATCGCGATATTTGCCGTTCCACTCGGTCCATTCGACCGGGAAATTGCCGACTTGATAGCCTCCTTCGCCCAAGTCCCACGGCTCCGCGATCAACTTGACCTGCGAAATCACCGGGTCTTGGTGGATGATGTCGAAGAACGCACCCAGCCGGTCGACTTCGAACAGTTCGCGGGCCAGACTGCTCGCGAGATCGAAGCGGAAGCCATCGACGTGCATCTCGGTGACCCAATAGCGCAGGCTGTCCATGATGAGCTGCAAGACACGCGGATGGCGCATGTTGAGCGTGTTGCCGCAGCCGGTATAGTCCATGTAGTAACGCGGATTGTCGTGCACCACGCGGTAGTACGAAGCATTGTCGATCCCGCGCAACGAAAGCGTCGGCCCCATCTGGTTGCCTTCGGCAGTGTGGTTGTACACCACATCCATGATGACCTCGATGCCTGCGCTGTGCAGCACGCGAACCATTTGCTTGAACTCGCGGACGGCCTTCCCGTCGGTCATGCCGGAGGCGTAGCTGCTTTCCGGCGCCAGGAAAGCGATCGTGTTGTAGCCCCAGTAATTGCGCAGGCCGCGATCGAGCAGAAATTTGTCGTGAACAAACTCGTGACACGGCATAATTTCGATTGCCGTCACGCCCAATTCAGACAGATAGCGGACCGCAGCTTCCGACGCCATGCCGAGATAGGTTCCGCGGGCGGCCTCGGGCACGCCGGGATGGAGCTTCGTGAAGCCCTTGACGTGGGCTTCGTAGATGATCGTTTTGTGCCACGGGGTGCGCGGCCGACGGTCGTCGCCCCACGTAAATGCCGGATCGACAATGATCGCCAACGGCACGAAAGCGGCGTTGTCGCGATCGTCGCGCGACAGGTCGGCAGCCGGATCGCCGATCTTATAGCCGAACATTTCCTCCGACCATTTGAGATCGCGGCCGATGGCCTTGGCGTAGGGGTCGAGCACGACCTTGGCGGGGTTGAAACGATGTCCCTTCTCGGGCTCGTACGGCCCGTAAACACGGTAGCCGTACAACTGCCCCGGGTCTACGTCCGGCAGATAGCAATGCCAGACCAGATCGGTGACGTCCGGCATGCGGATCTTTACCGATTCTTTGGTCGCTGCCGGTGAATCGAACAAACAGAGTTCGACCTGTGTGGCGTGTTCGCTGAACAGGGCAAAATTGACGCCGACGCCATCCCACGTCGCCCCGAGCGGATAGGGTCGGCCTGGCCAAACTCTCATGCAATCGTCTCCCCTCCAAGATTGGTACGCGTATTTTTCAGTCCGGCCCGGCAATGCGAATGCCGTGCCACGCCGACGAGGCCGAACGAAGCAGCAACCACGAAAGACGCGAAACGCGCGAAACGAAGGGCCAAACGCGCGAAACCGCAAGCGAGACTTCACCACCCAGCTTGATTCGGCAGCTCCCTTGCGATTTTCGCGCGTCGGGGTCGTCAAGCGACGGCAGCCTAACCGCTCTGCCGCATTTCCGCCGGGCTCCCTTCAGCGGAGATGGCGCAGGCGGCGTTGATCAGTCCGACGTGGGAAAATGCTTGGGGAAAATTGCCGACAAACCGCTGCTGCTTCGGATCGTATTCCTCGGGCAGTAAGCCGACATCGTTGGTGAGCTTGAGCAAGCGGTCGAAATGCTCGCGTGCTTCGTCGTTCCTGCCCTGCATCGCGATGGCTTGAACATACCAAAAGCTGCACGCCAAAAAAGCCCCTTCGCCGCTCGGAAGCCCATCGACATTGCTTGCTTCCGGATAGCGCCGCAAGAAGCCGTGGTCCATCAGATGTTCTTCGACGGCCTTCACCGTGCCGACAATCCGCGAATCGTCGCAGGGCAAAAAGCCGATCAGCGGCATGAGCAGCAGGGCCGCGTCCTCGCAATCGGCCCCATAATATTGCACGAACGAATTCCGCTTCGAATTAAAGCCCTGGCTACAGATTTCGGCATGAACCGTGTCGCGCACTTTGCGCCATCGCTCCAGCGGCCCGGGCCGGCGGCTATGTTCGATCGCCTTGACGGCTCGATCGAAAGCCACCCACACCATCACTTTGGAATACGTGAACTGCCGGGGCTTGCCGCGGATCTCCCAAATGCCGTGGTCCGGTTGCCGCCACACCGACTCCAAATACTCCACCAACCCCATCACCAGCCGCCAATCATCGTCGTCGATCCGCATGCCGCTGCGATGGGCAATGCGGATGGCATCGATCACCTCGCCAATAACATCGAGTTGCAATTGGCCCGAGGCGGCATTGCCCACCCGCACCGGCCGCGAATTCTCGTAGCCGCCCAGCCAATCGGCCTCCCATTCCATCGTCCGCCGTTCGCCCGCCAAGCCATACAGGATGCGGATCGCGGCCGGATCGCCGGCAATGGCGCGCATCAGCCAATTGCGCCATTCGCCCGCCTCCTCGTGATAGCCGCCGGCGATCATTGCGCAGAGCGTAAACGTGGCATCGCGAAGCCAGCAGTAGCGGTAGTCCCAATTGCGCGTGCCACCGAGTTGCTCCGGTAGCGAAGTCGTCGGAGCCGCCACCACGCCGCCAGTCGGCCGATAGGTCAGAGCTTTGAGCGTAATCAGCGAGCGGACGACTTGCTCGCGCCACGGGCCTCGATACGTGCAGCGGTCCGACCAATCACGCCACCATTTCTCGGTCCGCTGCAATTCATCATCCGCGGAAATATTAGAATGAGAGCGGCGGTGCGACGGGCACCAGCGGAGCGTGAACGGCACGCGTTCACCGGCCGCGACCGCGAATTCGCCCACCGTGTGCATGTTTTCGCCGTGCAGAGGCGCGGGAGTGGTCAAATGCAGACTGTCTGGCCCGGCAATTGCTTCCAAGCCTTCCGAGGTTTTTCGGACCCACGGCACGACCGAACCATATTCGTAGCGCATGATGAGTTCGGTTCGCATGCGGACCGTCCCACGTCGGCCGACAACGATTCGAATAAGTTCGGGGTTCTCGCGTCGCGCCGACATGAAGTCGATCAGCGTGGCTTCTCCCTCGGGAGTTTCGAAATCGGTTTCCAGGATGAGCGTATCCGGGCGATAGCGACGGCGGACGTTGCGAACCTCGCCTTGCGGCGCGATCAGCCAGCGGCCATTTTCCGCAGCGCCCAACAGCGCCGCGAAGCACGCCCCGGAGTCGAACCGTGGAACGCATAGCCAATCGACCGAGCCGTCCCGGCCGACCAAGGCGGCTGTCTCGCAATCGCCGATCAGAGCATAATCTTCGATTCGCGATGCCATGTCGGAAAGTAGGGTGAGGGGTTAGGGTGAGGGTTTAGAGACCAAGAGAAAATCGCGGACCGTTCCAAGCCTGCGACAAAGAAACCCGCTAAGCGCCTATGTTCATCCTCACCTAAACCGTAGCCGCGTGCTTCCTTTCCCTCACCCTAACCCCTCACCCTAGCCGCCCGCCCCATGCCCGCCGGTTCACAGTGGTACAAAGATGCCGTCATCTACCAGCTCCATATTCGGGCTTTCTTCGACGACAATGACGACGGGATCGGCGATTTCCGCGGGCTGACGCGCAAGCTCGATTATCTTCAGGACCTGGGTGTCACGGCGATTTGGCTGCTGCCATTCTATCCTTCTCCGCTGCGCGACGATGGCTACGATATCGCCGATTATTATGGCATCCATCCCAAATACGGCACGCTGCACGATTTTCGCACCTTTCTCCGCGAGGCCCACGAGCGCGGGCTGCGCGTGATCACCGAACTCGTGCTGAACCACACCTCGGACGAACATCCCTGGTTTCGCCGGGCCCGAATCGCCAAGCCCGGCAGCCGCTGGCGAGATTTTTACGTCTGGAGCGACACGCCCGATCGCTACAAGGAAGCCCGCATCATCTTCAAGGATTTTGAAACGTCGAATTGGGCCTGGGACCCGGTGGCCCAGGCCTATTTTTGGCATCGATTTTATCGCTTTCAGCCCGACCTGAATTTCGACAATCCCGAAGTGCGGAAGGCGATGCTCGAGGTGATGGACTATTGGTTTGGCATGGGAGTCGACGGGATGCGGCTCGACGCCGTCCCCTATCTGGTCGAGCGCGACGGCACGAGCTGCGAAAATCTGCCCGAGACGCATGCGATTCTCAAAGAGCTGCGGGCCCATATCGACGCCCATTTCGAAGGCCGGATGCTATTGGCCGAGGCCAATCAATGGCCCGAAGACGCGGTGAACTATTTCGGCAATGGCGACGAATGCCACACGGCCTTCCATTTTCCGCTCATGCCGCGGCTGTTCATGGCCGTGCAAATGGAAGACCGCTTCCCGATCGTCGAAACGCTTGCCGACACACCGCCGATTCCCGACGTCTGCCAATGGATGGTGTTCTTGCGCAATCACGACGAACTGACGCTCGAAATGGTGACCGACGAGGAGCGCGATTTCATGTATCGCGCCTATGCCCGCGATCCGCAGGCGCGGATCAACCTCGGCATTCGCCGCCGCCTCGCCCCGCTCATGCAGAACAACCGGCGCACGATCGAGCTGCTGAACGGCCTGCTGCTCTCGCTCCCCGGCACGCCGGTGATCTACTACGGCGATGAACTCGGGATGGGCGACAACATCTATCTCGGCGACCGCAACGGCGTGCGCACCCCGATGCAATGGAACTACAACCGCAACGCCGGTTTCTCGAACGTCGGCCCGCAGCAATTGTTCCTGCCCGTCATCATCGATTACGAATACCACTACGAAACCGTCAACGTCGAAACACAGCAGAAGAATCCGAGTTCGCTGTTGCGCTGGATGCAGCGGCTGATCGGGCTGCGGCAACAATCTCGAGCCCTGGGGCGGGGGTCGTTCGAGCTATTGCAGCCGAACAATCCCAAAGTGTTCGCCTTTCTGCGGCGTATCGACGACGAACAGGTGCTGGTGGTGGCGAATCTGTCGCGCTTTCCGCAATACGTCGAGCTCGATCTGGCCTCGTTCGCCGGCAGCACGCTGGTGGAAATGTTTGGCCAAGGGGAATTTCCGCAAATCAAGGAATCGCCCTACCTGCTAACGCTCGCCGCGCACGGTTTCTATTGGTTTGGCATCCACTCGTCGGCGGCGCATCGCGCCGACCGATCCGCGCAGCCCACGAGCGAAGCGTTGCAGGAAAGCCAGATTCCGCTGGTCGAAATCCACGGCGATTGGGACGACGTGTTCGAGGCGGCCGGTCGCCGGCGTTTGGAAAAACTATTCCCCGGCTTTTTGGCCTCGAGGCGCTGGTTCGGCGGCAAAGCCCGCACGATCCGTGCCGCGCATATTTCCGACGTCATTCCCATGCGCCCGGCGAAGATCGCCTATGTCGTCGTGCAAGTAATCTACAACGAAGGCGAAGCGGAGGTGTATCTGATGCCGGTCGGTTTCGCCAGCGAGGAACATGTGCGCTCGAGCGAGTCGGCCGGGGCCGCGAGCATCATGGCCCGCATCGAAGTGAAAAAAGGCGGGGCTCGCACCTCGGGCGTGCTCTACGACGCGTTTGGCGACGAAGATCTCAGCAAGATGATGCTGGAAATGATCAGCTCCAAACGGCGATTTCATGGCGAAGTCGGGCAACTTGCCGGCCGGCCGACCAAAGCCTTCCGCCGCCTGCGAAGCCAGACGCCCGAACCGCTGAAGGTGACCGCCGTCAAGGCCGAGCAGAGCAACAGCACGCTGGTCTATGGCGAAAAATTCCTGCTCAAGCAATTTCGCCGGCTCGAGGAAGGCGTGAATCCGGAATTGGAAATCGGCGAATTTCTCACCGACACCGTCGCCTATTCGCACTCGCCGCCCCTCACCGGCGCGATCGAATACCTGGCGCCGCAGCGGCCGGTCGTCACCGTCGCGGTTTTGGAAGGCTTTGTGCACAACCAGGGAACCGCTTGGAACTACACGCTCGAAGCCGTCGAAGATTATTTCGAAGGCATTCTCGTTCAACAACCGCTGACGGAATTGCCGCCCGAACTGCTGCCGCGAGCCCCGCTTCTGACACTGGCCGCCGGCGATCCGCCGCCCCGCGCCGACGCGATGTTCGGCTCGTATCTCGAATCGGCCGCGCTGCTCGGCCGACGCACGGCCGAAATGCACATCGCGCTGGCCACGCCCACCGACCAGCCCCAGTTCGGCCAGGAGCCCTTCACGCCCTTCTACCAGCGATCGCTCTATCAGACGATGCGCAACACGGCCGTGCGCACGTTCGCGCTCCTGAAACGCAAAGTCGCCGCACTGCCCGAAATCGCGCGCCCGCGGGCCGAAGCCGTCTTGTCGCGCGAGGCCGAAATCAACAGGCGATTGAAGCAAATCGCCGAGCGTAAAATTACCGCCATGCGCATCCGCTGCCACGGCGATTTTCATCTTGGCCAGATTCTTCACACCGGCAACGACTTCGTCATCATCGACTACGAAGGCGAGCCCACGCGTTCGATCAACGAGCGACAGATCAAAGCCTCGCCGTTCCGTGATTTGGCGGGCATGATCCGCTCGTTCGACTACGCTTGCTATTCGGCCTTGGCCGACCAGATCGCCAGCATGTCGCGTGGCCACGACGAACTGCAGCGCCTCCGCGGCTGGATGCAATTCTGGACGGCCTGGACGAGCGAGGCGTTTTTGAAAGCCTATATGGCCGTCGCCAACGGCCAATCATTCATCCCCGCATCGCTCGAAGAATCGCAGGTGCTGCTCGACGTATACATGCTCGAGAAAGCGCTCTACGAACTTCGCTACGAGCTCAACAACCGCCCCGACTGGGCCCGCATCCCGCTCTACGGCATCATCGAATTGCTCGACGAACCGCGGACCTCGTAAGCCGCAAGACGCTAGCCGCGGGTAACTCACGGGCCGCAACGCGTTAGCCTTTTTCGATCCGGCTACACCCGTGCCCGCCGCCGATTACTTTTCCAGCAGAAGCACCCAATCGTGGTCCTTCGCCGGCGAGGCGACATTTGCCATGCCTTTAGCGTCGGCGACAATCGTCTTTGCCGCGCTGCGATCGCCGCTGACGGGATCGAAGATCGTCAGGCGGTATCTCGAATTCGCCGCGAGGCCGTGAAGGTCGACGCCGAGCGGATCGAGGGCGTAGACGACCAAAAGCGAATCGCCGATCCCGCAGGCTTGTGGCGGAATGCCAGATCCCTTTGCCGACCAACTCGCCGCGCCGGGCTTGGGCGCCAGCTTCGTCCACGGCAGCGATTCGAAGAATTTCTTGCCGAGCGCCTCTTGGCCGGAACCAGGAAGCCGCATTGCGTCGTCCCAAGAAATTTTGCCGTAGGTTCCGCCGTGCGGCGATTTGCCGTGCGGATCGCCCCGGCGGTTCACCTGCCAAATGCCGTTCGCGCCATACGTGTGCCCCGCGGCGCCATTCGTCAGGCAGAGCCAAAACATCGCCCGCGTCCAGCGCGTCGGCAACGAATCGCCCAGCATTTCATAGCTGGCCTCGCCGTCGACCACCGGCATCGTCGGCTTCGCGGCATACGACTCGCTCACCGCCCGAACGGCAACCTGCCCGGCGCTCAACTCGCCGTGCGGTGTTTGCAGCATATCGAAATCCAATAGCGCCGGATCGTCGGTCGCATGACGCGACGTGTATTGATTTATTGCCGTGGGATGGATCGTCAGCGGCCGGCGCCAGGGGTCGGTCTCGCGGATGGATCGCAACACTTCGGTCCAGCCATGTACCTGCTCGCGGTCGTCGTAGGGAAATCCCTTGGCGAGATACCAGGGCAAATTCGCCTCGCCTGCAGCGCACCAGATCATCGGCCAGGCCCCGTATCGCGCAATCAAATACCGCCAATGCGATTTCATCTTCGCCACGCCCATCCAGGGCATGAAATATCCCCACGCGCCGACCAAGCAGGGCGAAATGCCCTGGTCGACCAGATAACGGAGCCGCGTGTCGGCAGCGTCGAAGTATTCGGGCCGAATCCGCTTGTAATCTTTTTCCCAAGGAAAGCCGGCCTCGTTCGCCCCACGCGGATCGAACGGCGGCATGTCGGGATACAAGCCCGCCACGATCTGCACGACATTGAATCCCTTCTGCCGCCGATCGGCCGCGAGTTGTTTGAAATCCTCTGGCCAATGGAGCCGATGCGATAGGCCCATCCACCATGTGTCGCCCAGCCAGAAAAACGGCGTGCCGTCGGCATATTCGAAATGCCGCTTGTCGGCCGCCACCCGCACCGGCCCATGCTTGAACAGCGGATTATCGCCCGTATAGGCCGAAACCCTGATCGCGCCGCTGGCGCCATGCAGCCCTGCATCGTGTGTATCGCTGCATTCGCTCCGCCATGTGTGCCGGCCGAACTGCGGCGAGGAATAACGGGCCTTCCAGAGATCGCCGCCGTCCCAAAACGCGGGCACGCGCAGCACCCTTCCATCCGGTTCGGTAAAAACCAAATCGAGCGTCACCTCGTTGAACGGATCGGCATGCGCGACGCCGGCCTTCAGCGACACTTCGACCGGCACATTCGCTTGCGTCTCAATTTCCGCGCCCCATGCCGCGGGCGAAGCCGCAGCGAATGCAAGCCCGACGACAATCGACCACCCGATACAAACTGCGATTTTCATCACTTCTTTACCTTGCATGGCGCGGATCAAACACAACCGACCACGCTAGGCCGAACTCCGACGGTTGTCAATTGCTTGGTCTCGGCAAGGTCTGCCGGCACGACCGGACTTCGATTGCCGGAGAATTTCTCCGATTTTTGTTGGCGGCCGCCGCTTCCGAGCGTCTGGCCCCGCCGCCACTTGCAGCAGCCGGTCGATTCTCGGCAATCGCGAACGGCCGGAAAAGTCACGCGCGGTTCTTGACAAGTTGTCCGTGGATTCCGGGCCAAATCGCAGCGCTGAAAATCACGCCCGTCGCTGGTTTCTTGCTGAATATTTTTGACTTCGCCGCGTGTGCTTGCTAGCTTAACTGCCGGGGGAATAATGCAAATCGCGCCGCTATTGCGCGACAGTTGGGCCGTCGAATCTTCGTGGCCCATTCGAAAGGAGGCACGCCGAACAGCAAACATCGATGGTGCTGGGTGCGGTCTTGCGGAACTCGAGAGGCACACAATGGATCCTACCCATCCCATGTCGCGATCGAGCCGGATCGCCCGACGAATGCAGGGATTCATCGCATTCGGGGCTCTTCATGCGAAGGCCCATCGGCTTAGATCACGGTGGCGAACTAGGAGGTTTCCACCCAATGCAATTATCCCGAACGGTCGGTTATGCATTGCAAGCAACATTGCAATTGGCCATTTCCGAATCGAGTTCGCCAATTCCCTGCAGCCGATTGGCGGCCGAAGGGCACATGCCCGAACGATTCTTGCTGCAGATTCTTCGAAACCTGGTGACGCATGGCATTCTGCAATCGGTCCGCGGAGTTGATGGAGGTTACACACTCGAGCGCAAGCCCGAGGATATCTCGCTGTTGGAGGTGATCGAAGCGGTGGATGGCCCGTTGATGTCGGGCCCGCCCGTGGCCGAAGGATTGCCCCACGAATCGCAAACGAAGCTTCGTGAAGCGTTGGAACAGGTGACCGCCACATCCAGGCGGCAACTCTCGGAAATCAAGTTGGCAAGCCTGTTGAAAACCCCGGGCCATCGGGAGCAAGCCCGGCCGTCCCAGTAGCCACTCCATGAGCCCCCGGCCGATGCGCTCAGTCGCGTTGCTAACCGTCCCCCTTGGCCTCTGATCCCTGTGCCCGGTTCACCGCCCCCTCCCTTTCCCCTCCATCTTGCCCACATGGATCCAACGCAACTCGCTCATCGGCTTGAAGTCGGCCGGGCTGCCGCCCAAGAAGCTGGCCGGCTGACGCTCGGCTATTTCCAGCGGCCCGATCTGGCCGTGGAGCGCAAGGCGGATGCGTCGCCCGTCACCGTCGCCGATCGGCAGGCCGAGGAACTTTTGCGCGAGCGGATCGGCGCCGCGTTTCCCGACGACGCAATCGTCGGCGAGGAATTTCCCGATCGGCCGGGCACGAGCGGCTGCCGCTGGATTTTGGATCCGATCGACGGCACGAAATCGTTCATCCACGGCGTGCCGCTCTACGGCACGCTGATCGGCATGGAGAGCGGTTCGCAAAGCGTGCTGGGCATCATCCATCTGCCGGCGCTCGATGAATGCGTTTACGCCGCCGTGGGAAGCGGCGCCTGGCACGTTCGCGGCAATGCCCCGCCAATTCCCGCACGTGTTTCGCAAACCGAGCGATTTTGCGAATCGCTGTTTTGCACGAGCGAAGTTGCCAGCTTCGGCCCGCGCGGCGCGATGCCCGTCTACGAACGATTGCAAGCCGCCGCCCGCCTTTCGCGCACCTGGGGCGATTGCTATGGCTACATGATGGTGGCGACCGGCCGGGCCGAACTGATGGTCGACCCGATCATGAACGTTTGGGACGCCGCCGCGATCCTGCCGATTCTCGAAGAAGCCGGCGGCACGTTCACCGACTGGCAAGGCCGCCCAACCATCCACTCCGGCGAGGGTTTGGCAACCAACGGCCTGGTGCTGAATGAAACCCTCGCCACGATCCGCGGCTGAGCCCGCCTTTGTTCGCACCCGTCTTAGCTTTTGAAAGAATAGGGGGGCGAAAACGATATTAACTGCCGGACGAGAGGCGATTGTGGTTCTGGCGCCATTGCGATGCGTTGCTCGCCGAACCGCTCGATCCGGTCGTCGAATTGGACGACGACCCGCCGTTGCGTGTCGTTTTCAAGCAAACTTCCAATTGCTTGATCGCTTCATCGACCGCATGCAGGGCGGCCTCGCGATGACCGTCGAAATCGTGACGGGCATGTTGCAGTTCATGCCGTGCTTCGTGGAGCGTGTGCAGCGCGCGGTGGATTTCCGGATCGGATCGGCCGTTGTTCGCCACTTGGCCCGATGAGCCCGACTTACCGGGAGTCGCGGCAATGCCGTTGTTCCAAGCGGACAAGCTCAGCACGACGCCGAAAGCTCCGGCCAACAGACCCAGACCCGTAATGCGGGTGCGTGTGTACATCGTTGTGCTCCCAGGAGATGAGAAAGATCCGGTTCTACCGCTGACGCAAATGCTTGCGGACCTGCGGGAACCGTGAGAACCGAGCCGGACGCTTCATTCCTGCTCGTAGGCCGAGCCGCCCGGCGAACGCCAGCCAACTCGACATCGAAACTATAGGTCAAAAGCGGTCAAGTGGTGAAACAGGATGAAATTTTTCTTGTTCTATTCCATCGCACGGATTCGCCGAGCGGTCGACGCATCGAGCGGCCTGTCGTCGGCGAATGTCCGTCATTCGACATTCGCCGGTGGCTCGTGTAGACTCCGCATAGTGGTTTCTTATTGGCGTTTGCGAGGATTGCGAATCGATGGGTCAGGTCGGCTTCCTGGTTCCGCTCGGCGAATTTCTCCCGGCCGAGGCTCCCCCACGAGCCTACCTGTCGGCCCTCGACCAACTGCCGTGGCAAACGCGCGTCACGCGCACCGCGACCGGCATCACCGTCGAGCGACCGGAAAGCGAATCGGGTTATTTTCACATCCTGTGGCAAACCGCCACGCGCGGCCGATTGGTGCTCATCACCGGGACGATTGCCGAGCGAGCGGAGCCCTACATTTTGCCCGTCGAGTTGGCGCGGGGCGTGATCTGCCGGCTGCGAAATCAGGTTGGCGGATGGGACGCGGCCGGATTGGCGCCCCCCGCGGGCGTGACGGCCCAATTGAAGCAGGCGATGCAGCATTTCGTGGTAGCCGCAACATCGCAAGACCACCCCACCGAAGCGGCGGCTCAAGCCCAGGCGGCGATCGAGGCCGCGCTGGCGGGGAGTGATTTGCTGGTCGATGCATTTGCCCAACAGGCAATCCGGGCGCGCAAAGGGCAGGCGGCCAGGCTCGCGATTTTATTGGGCGGTTCGTTGGACAAGGTCGTTCCCGATCGAACGCTGGCCGAGCCGTATCTTGCGGCGTTCAATTCGGCCGTGCTCCCCTGCGCTTGGAGCCAGATCGAGCCACAAGCCGGCCGGCGGCAGTGGGAATTGGTCGACGGCCAACTCGCATGGTGCGCGGCCCATCAGTTGCGAGTTGTCTGCGGACCACTGCTGGATTTGCAGCCCGTGGCCTTGCCCGACTGGCTGTATCTGTGGGAAGGGGATTTTACGAACATCCTATCGGTGGTGACGGACCAAATTCGCGCGGTAGTGACGCGAATCAAAGGTCGGGTGCACCTCTGGAACTGTGCCGCACGTGTTAACACCGCAGAAGCCCTTTCCCTCTCCGAGGAAGAGGTGTTGCGGCTGACGGTGCGGACGGTCGAGACGGTGCGCAACATCGACAACCGTACGCCGGTCATGGTCACCTTCGATCAACCGTGGGGCGACTATCTGGGCCAACTCGAACGCGATTTGCCGCCGTTGCATTTCGCCGATGCGCTGGTGCGCTCCGATCTCGGGCTGGCGGGCATCGGTCTCGAACTAAACCTGGGCGTCGGCCCGGAATCGACGCTACCGCGCGACGCGATGGAATTGAGCCGACAACTCGATCGCTGGGCCGCACTCGGATTGCCGCTCGTGGTTCTGCTGACGATTCCCAGTGACGGCGAGGGATTCACTTCCGCCGGCCAACTGGCTTGGCTCCGAAGCTATTTGCAATTGATGTCGGCCAAATCGAGCGTGCATGGAATCCTGTGGAACGACTTGCGCGACGCGCCCGCCCCGCGCCCCGACAGCCGAGGATTGCTGAATCCCGCGGGTCAACCGAAGCCCGTATTGTCGGCGCTCGCCGAGTTTCGCCGAATGCAAGTGGTTTAGGTGTAACGTGGTTTCCTGGGTCGTTATACTAGGGACTCATCGACGCGAAACAAATTCAGGCGTTCCCCTGAGCCGAATCACCGGCGGCTAGCGCTTGCCGCTAACGCTCGGATAGCCCACGTGAGCGGCGTGGCGCTAGGCGCCGGTAAAACCAAAGCCGCGTCGTCAACCCTCCAGACAAACCAACGATCCGCAAGCCATTTTCAATTTCCCTGCTAGCGCGTCGGGCTCGGTCAGGGGGCCGCGGAACAATTCGAAAACAACATCCTGCAGGTAAGATCCTTATGAGTCGATCCATGACACGTCGCCAGTTTGTGGCCGCCGGAGCTGCGGTTGCCGGGGTTGCGGTTGCCGGAGTCGGTTGGTTGCCGAGTGTTTCGGCGGTCGCCGCGGAAGCGGAAGAGCCGGCCGTCACCGGCCCGTTCCGCCATCCGTTTCACAAGGCCGTCTTCGCCACGCTGAAAGACGATTTCCACAAGATCAAGGCAGCAGGGTTCGAAGGAATCGAATGTCTCGATTGGAACGTCTCGCCGGAAACGGCCCGCGAGGGGCGCAAAAAAGTCGAGGCGGCCGGCCTGCGCGTTCATTCCGTCCTCCGCGGGTGGCTCGATTTCAACAGCAGCAAGGCCAACGAAGTCGAAAACTCGCTCGGCTCGGCCACGGTCGCCCTCCGGGCCGCGCAAGCTTACGGAGCCGACACGGTGCTCTTGGTGCCCTGCAAAGTCGGCGGCATGCCGATGCCGAATCCCTGGGAGCTCGATTTGGATTTCGACGAGCGCACGTTGAAACTCAATCGCGTGGTGAAGGGCGACAACAGCAGATACCAGGCGTATATCGACGCCCAAAACCGGGCCACCGAAACGTCGCTCGTAAACCTGCGAAAGCTGATTCCAATTGCCGAACGAGCGGGCGTGATCGTTGGGGTCGAAGAGGTGTGGAACAATCTGTGGCTGCGGCCGGAGTTCTTCAAACACCTCATCGTGGCGTGCGATAGCCAGTGGATTCAGGCCTATTTCGACATCGCCAACATGGTGAAATATCTCATTCCGCCCGAGCAGTGGATTCGCACGCTCGGCAAGCTGATCGTGAAATGCCACGTCAAGGACTACAAGCTTTCGGCCGACCGCCACAGCGGCACCTGGCCGACGCTCCGCGAAGGGAGCGTCAATTGGCCCGAAGTGCGCAAGGCGCTCGACGAAGTCGGATACGGCGGCTGGGGCACGATCGAATCGCCGGGGCCAATCTCGCTGGAAGAGCAAAACCGCCGCTTCGATCTCATCATCGCAGGCAAATAGAAAATGACGAAGGACGAAGCTCGAATGCCGAAAGAATGCCGAATGCCGATTCCCGATTCCCGAATGCCGAATCACGACGCTGATTCGTAACGCCCGGCTGCCCATAAACGTTTCTTAGGCTGGGCCGACAAATAATTCTCCACAGACCCATCTCCCCTTGCGGGAGAGGGCAGGGTGAGGCGTTCAAACAGCGGAAGTTATTTTTCGGCCGAGCCTTCGTTTAGACATTTGTCATTCGACATTCGTCATTTCCCCGTCCATGCCCATCAACGGATTTGACGACGAACGGAGGCCAGTCGTCGGTCGCCGATCGCGAATCTCACTGCGGTTCGTGGCCGGGGCGATCGTGCTGGGAGTCACGCTTGGGCTGGTGGCCACGGTCGTCGTGCTCCTTATCAGCAGCCGCGGCCAACTGCCGCGCATGACCGCAGCCGATTTCAAGAATGCCGAGCGGCACTGGGCCGAATTCGGGCCGGCCAGCTATGAAATGAATGTCGAACAGAGCCTCGGGTTAAGCGGCAAAATTCATGTCGAAGTGCGGCAGCGGCAGGTCACGGCGATGACGATCAATGGCGAGCCGGCGCCGCCCCGGCTCTGGGACAATTGGTCGGTCGCCGGACTCTTCGAAATCATCCAGCTCGACCTGGATCGCAACACCGATGCCGCCGGCCAATCCCCCGTCGTTTTTCAACAGGCCGAGTTCGATCCCGACACCGGTTTGCCGCGCGTCTATCGCCGCACCGAAATGTCGGGGGGCCAAACCGTCGAATGGCGGATCAGGTCGTTCCGCGCATTGCAATAGGCGCCCACGCGTCTCGCGGTTCGGAATTCGGGATTCGATCGGCGCGGGGCTACTCAAAGCCCCAGTTTATTAAGACAATCGGCGCTCCCGCGCCCGGCCTCGATTTTCGTCCGGCCCACGTTCCTCCCCTCACCTTCACCCTCGCCCGTCTCCTCCCCCTCACCCCCACCCGTCCCCGATGCCCTACTGGACCGACAAAGTCGCGCTGGTTACTGGCGGGTCTGGCGGGCTGGGCAGTGCGTTAGGAAAGACTTTTGCCGCCGCGGGAGCGAAAGTTGTCTTGGCTGCCCGACATGCCGAGCGGCTGGAGGCGGTCGTGGATGCGATCCGGCAAACCGGCGGCTCGGCGATTGCCGTCGCCGCCGATGTTACGCAGCAAGCCGACGTCGAAAATCTCTTCCGCCGCACGATCGACGAATTCGGCCGCCTCGATGCACTGGTGAATGCGGCCGGCCGCTCGGCCCGTGGACAAGTGATCGACACGACGCCGGAGGAATTCGCCGAACTGTTGGATTTGAATTTCTTGTCGGTCGTGCGCTGCGTTCGGGCGGCGGTGCCACATCTATTGAAGACCCGTGGCCATCTGGTAAACATCAGCTCGCTGGCCGGCAAAGCGGCGACGCGGTATGTGGGCGCCTATCCGGCGTCGAAATTCGCGCTAGCCGCCTACACACAGCAGTTGCGCCTCGAACTTTCGCCGGGCGGATTGCATGTCTTATTGGTTTCGCCGGGACCAATCGCCCGTCCCGACACCGCCCAGCGTTACGCCGAGCAAACCGCGAACCTTCCCGAACGAGCCCGCAAGCCGGGCGCCGGCGTAAAATTCCGGGCGATCCAACCCGAGGATCTTTCCCGCGCGATCCTGCGGGCCTGCGAGCGTCGCCGCACGGAGCTGATTTACCCAACGGCCGTTCGGCTTCTTCTTGCTTTGGGCGCTCTTTCGCCCAGCTTGGGCGATTGGATCGTCCGCCGCCTGACGTAAGCGCAAACCCCGCCGTGTGCCACTGGCTTCGCCGGTGCTGCTGGGCGAACGCTTCGGCCATTCACACTGGCAGAACCAATGGCACACGCGGTGCAACGCCCGCCTGGAGGCGCGCAGCGCAAGCAAGGAAGCACGCACAAGTAAGACCGTCGCTTCGGCTTAGATTGCCTGGCGATTCCGGTCTCCGCGGATTGAGCTTGGCGGTTTGTCACCGGAGCCGAGCGCTCGGATACTTCCCGATTTTGATTGACGCAGCCCGCCGTGTTGCTACAACAACATTCAATGGGGGAACATTTTGCATCGGTCTCTTGCCGATATTCGCGGCGACTGCGGCGTTTTGCCGAAAAGGGAGGAGCGATGGCCAATCAATCTCGTCGAGCGTTTTTGGAGGATGTGGGCCGAGGCATGTTGGTTGCCAGTGTGGGCGCTACGATCGCCACAGATCTGGAATTGGCTCCGCGTGCCTTCGCCGACGACAAAGGGCCGGCGCGCCTTTCCTTTGGAAAGCTTGACGCCCTGGCCGGGCTGATGCAGGACATTCCGGCCGAAAAGCAATTGCCGATCCTTGTGAAAAAACTCCGCGACGGCACATCATTGCGCGAACTGGTCGCCGCGGGAGCGCTAGCGAATGCGCGGCAGTTCGGCGGCCACGACTACGTCGGCTGGCACACCTTCATGGCGCTCGCGCCGGCTTTCGAAATGGCAAAGGAACTTCCGGAAGCCCGGCAAGCTTTGCCGGTGCTCAAGGTGCTCTATCGCAACGCCCAGACGATTCAGCGCTCGGGCGGACCCCAGCATGAGGCCCTCAAACCGGTCGAACCCCGCAGCTTGGCAGCTGGCCGTTCGGGCACCGAACTGTTGCGCGAAGCCATTCAAAACCGCGATTTGCCGGAGGCCGACGCTATTTTCGCGGCTCTGGTCCTCCGCAATCCGGAAATTGCTTACAACGATCTTCAGCCGATCGTCGAGGAAGCGATTTATCCGGATGCCGATGGCATTCATTGCGCGGTCCTCGCTTGGCGAGCTTGGGCCACCCTCGACCTGACCGGCAAGGAACACGCTCAGACATTGTTGCGGCAGTCGGTGCATTTCTGCATGGACCGGGAGCGGCGCATCGACGGCGGATTGGAGCCCAGCATCCGCACGGCGCTGCCGCGCTTGCTCGATCGCCACAAGCTGATCGGCCGCACCGCTGGCAGGCGCCCGGCAGACGACGCTTGGGTCGACGAACTCGCCCGAACGATCAGCGCGGGCAACCACGAGCGGGCGGCCGAGGCAGTGGCGGCGGCCTTGGCCGAAGGGTTCGATCCCGAGGCGGTCGGCGAAGCCATCTCACTGGCAGCCAACCATCTGCTGCTGTCCGACTCCGGACGCCCGTCGCCGATCGGCACCGGGGGAAGCCAATTCGTGAAGGCCAAGAACAGCGTTCATGGCGACTCGGCCGGTGTGCATGCGTCCGACGCCACCAATGCTTGGCGCAACATCGCGCGGGTCAGCAATTCCCGAAGCGCTTTCGCCAGCCTGATTGTCGCGGCATACAACGTCGGGCCAAGCGTGGGCAATTTCGGCGGCGTGGGCAAGGATCTTTATCCGCTGCCCGAACATCTGCAAAGAGTGCGGGGCAAGGATCCCGCGGCGCTGGTGGGCGAGGCCGAGGAAGCCATCCGTGCCAATGATCAGCCGCTCGCCTGTGCCGCAGTTCACCGCTATGGCGAGCTCGGACAGTCGCCGCGCGCGATCCTGGATATATTGTTGAAGTACGCGGTCAGCGAAGACGGCGCGCTGCATGCAGAGAAATACTACCGCACCGCGACCGAAGAGTTTGCTGCGGCCCGTCCCGCGTTTCGCTGGCGGCAACTCGTGGCGTTGGCGAGGGTGACAGCCAGTGAATACGGCCAGCCGGCGCCGGGTTATGCCGACGCGTGCCGTTTGCTTCATGTGTGAACGTTGTCCGCTTTCCATCCCGATTTTTTGGATTCGCATCCGGACGCCGTTATTCGGCGGAATCTTTTGCCGGGAATTGGAAGGCGCCGGTTCTTGCTGCAGCCTACGCAAATATTCCTCATGGATCGCATCGCTATCGCCTTCTCCATCCGGACGGCGGTGTTCATATCCGCTCTGATAGTCGGCATCGCAGGTTGGTCCGTCGCTCGGGCCGATGATGCTGCAACCGTGGCCCCTTCGCCAACTCCAACCGCCAAGCGGGTCGATTTCGATCGCCAGGTAGCACCGATCCTGCTGCGGCGTTGCGCGGGTTGCCATAATCCGGGCGAAAATTCCGGCGGCTTGAGTTTGCTTTCTCTCGAGTCGGCCCGAGTGGGCGGCAAGAGCGGCGAACCTGCGATCAAGCCCGGCGATATCGACAATAGCTACGCCATCACGCGAATCGAAGCCGGAGAAATGCCGCCGCCGCAAAAGGCCAAGCCCGTCGAGCCGGCGGAACTTGTCCTGTTGAAACGATGGATCGATTCCGGAGCCGCTTGGACGAAAGGTCGCGTGCTCGACCCCCTATCGACGACCACCGACACGCGAGCCGGCCGCGATTGGTGGTCGCTGCAGGCGCCAGTGCGGCCGAAATTGCCGCAAGTGAAAAATGCCCACTGGATTCGTACGCCGATCGACGCCTTCGTGTTGGCGAAACTTGAGGAAAACGGTCTCGAGCCATCGCCCGAGGCGGATCGCGCAACGCTGATCCGCCGCGCCACGCTCGACGTGCTCGGGCTGCCGCCGTCGCCCGAGGAAGTGCAGGCGTTTGTCGCGGACCGATCGCCGGATGCCTACGAACGGTTGGTCGATCGGCTGTTTGCATCGCCGCATTATGGCGAATGTTGGGCCCGGCATTGGCTCGACGTGGTGCGCTTCGCCGAGAGCGACGGATTCGAAATGAACCGGCCTCGCCCGAATGCCTGGCCGTTTCGGGATTATGTCATCGAATCGTTCAACTCGGACAAGCCCTACACGCAATTCATCACCGAGCAATTAGCCGGGGAGCAGATTGGGGCCGATGTCGCCACCGGCTATCTGGTCGCCGGGCCCTGGGACCAAGTGAAAAGTCCGGATGTCGAACTTACTCGCTTGCAGCGCCTGGCCGAATTGGACGACATGGTTTCGACCACGACCACGGCATTCCTCGGACTGACATCCGGCTGCGCGAAATGCCACGACCACAAATTCGATCCGATCACGCAACGCGATTACTACGCGATGCAAGCGATCTTCGCAGGCGTGCAACACGGCGAGCGAGCGCTGCCCGAGTCGCCGGAGCAAGGTCGCCGGCGGCGCGCGATCGAGCAAGAAATCGCGGCAGCGGAGCAGAAAAAGCGAGCGATCGCCGTGAGCATCGAGCCGCTGGCACGCGTTCGATCGCGGAGCGGCGATTCGCCGCATTCATCGAACAAGAAATCCGCTCGGCTGCGGGCGGCCGTGAATCCGCTTTACAATGTCGATCGCTTCGAGGCGGTGATGGCGAAGTACGTTCGGTTCACCGTTCGCGCGACGAACAATCTCGAACCCTGCATCGACGAACTGGAAATCTATTCGGCGGGGCCGCCGCCTCGAAACGTTGCCTTGGCGAGCGCCGGCGGCGCGGCCAGTGCATCGGGGACATTCGCAAATGGCACCTACAAGCTTCATCAACTGCCGCACATCAACGACGGGCACTACGGCAATTCGTGGAGTTGGATTTCCAATGAAGTCGGGCGCGGGTGGGTGCAGATCGAATTGCGCGAGCCGACGCGGATCGACCGCATCGTGTGGGCCCGTGATCGCGAAGGCGTCTTCCGCGACCGGCTGGCAACGAGTTATCGGATCGAGGTCGCGATCGAGCCGGGAAAATGGCAGACGGTCGCCACGAGCGACGACCGCCAGCCATACGATCCACGGGCGACCCCGATCCCGCTCGATCCGTCGCAATTGCCGAGTGGACAGAAATTGAAGTATGAGTCGCTTGAGGCGTCGATTGCCCTCGCCAGCGCTCGGCTCAAACAATCGCAGCCGCCGGTCGCCTATGCTGGCAATTTCTCGCAGCCGGGCGAGCCGACCTACCGGCTGAACCGCGGAGACCCCATGCAGCGGAAGGAAGAAGTGCAGCCGGGCTCGATTGCGGCAGTGGGAAAAGCCTTCGAACTGTCGAGCGCCGCGCCGGAAGCTCAGCGCCGGTTGGCCCTGGCCCGATGGATCGCTGATCCGAGCAATCCGCTGACGGCCCGCGTGATGGTCAACCGAATTTGGATGTATCACTTCGGCCAGGGCTTGGAACGAAGCCCGAGCGATTTTGGCTTCAACGGCGGAAAGCCGTCGCATCCGAAGTTGCTCGATTGGTTGGCGACCGAATTCATGGCAAACGGCTGGCGGCCGAAATATATCCACAGGCTGATTCTGCTTTCCAGCACCTATCGCCAGTCGAGCCGCTTTGACGCGCGCAATGCGGCGATCGACGGCGACGACACTTTTCTCTGGCGATTTCGCTCGCGGCGGCTGGATGCCGAACCGATTCGCGACAGCATTCTCTCGGTCAGCGGCACGCTCGAAACACGAATGGGCGGCCCGGGATTCGATGTGTTCGAGCCGAATAACAACTACGTCAAGGTCTATTTCCCCAAACAAACATTCGGGCCGGCCGAATGGCGACGGATGATCTATCTCGACAAGCCGCGCATGCAGTTTGACGCCACCTTCGGCGCATTCGATTGCCCCGATTCAGCGCAACCGTTGGCGAAGCGCAATACGTCCACCACCGCGCTGCAAGCGTTGAACCTGTTGAACGGCTCATTCGTCGAACAACAGACGGCGCGCTTCGCGCGAAGATTGAATCGAGACCGGCCAAACGACGTGCCGGGCCAAATCCAGCGTGCCTTTTGGTTGGCGTTCGGTCGAGCGCCCGACGGCGAGGAACTGCGCGCCGCCGAGAAACTAGTCGCCCACGAAGGGCTGCCAATCTTTTGCCGCGCAATGTTGAACGCGAACGAACTCGTCTACTTGCCTTGAGGATCGCATGCCAACTCCGATCATTTCTCACGAAGGACGACGATTGCTGGACAGGCGAAATTTCTTGGGCCACACGGCCGGCGGACTGACCGGCGTCGCGCTGGCCAGCTTGCTCCATCGCGATGGCTTGCTTGCTTCGACGGATCCGGCGCCGTGGCAGCCGCGCATCGATCCGGCCGCCCCGCTTCGCGCCCGATCGCCGCATTTCGAGCCGAAGGCGAAACGCGTGCTGATGATTTTCTGCTCCGGTGCGTGCAGCCAACTCGACACATGGGACTACAAACCGTCGCTCATCAAGTACGACGGCAAGCCGATGCCGGGCAACGCCAATGTCGTGACATTTCAAGGCAAGCTCGGCAATCTCACCCGCAGCCCGTGGCAGTTCCGTCCTCGCGGCCAATGTGGCAAATTCACTTCCGACCTGTTGCCGCGGCTCGGCGAGCTTGTCGACGATATGTGCTTCATCCACTCGATGACGTCGAAAACGAACACGCATGGTCCCGGCGAAACGTTCCTGAGCACCGGCTTCACGGCCGAGGGTTATCCGAGCGCGGGCGCGTGGGTCACGTATGCGTTGGGGAGCGAGGCCGACGATTTGCCGGCTTATGTGGCGATTCCCGATCCGCGCGGCGTGCCGCAAGCCGGTCCGCAGAATTGGGGAAGTGGATTCCTGCCGGCCGTGTTTCAAGGCACTGCGTTCAACGCCCAGCGGCCGATCCGGAATCTCGCCCGCCCCGCGGAAATCAGCCCGGCAAGCGATTTGGCGACGCGCGATTTTCTCAAGTTGCTCAACGATCGGCATCAGCAGCGGAATCCCGGCGATACAGAGCTCAGTGCTCGCATCGCGAGCTATGAACTCGCCGCCAAGCTTCAACTCAGCGCACCGCTCGTCGGCGACCTGTCGCAGGAGACCGCCGCCATGCATCGGCTTTATGGAACCGACGACCCGAACACGATCAAAGCCGGCTTCGCGCGCAATTGCCTGTTGGCCCGCCGGCTGCTGGAGCGCGGCGTGCGCTTCGTGCAGCTTTTCAATGGCGCTTATGCGATGGGCGAAGGCGTCGGCAATTGGGACGGGCACAAACAGCTCAAGGAGCAATACGACAAGCATGGCCCGGTGCTGGATGGCCCCGCCGCCGCGCTATTGCGGGACCTCAAGAGCCGCGGCATGCTCGGCGACACGCTCGTGATGTGGGTTACGGAATTCGGCCGCACGCCGATGTTCCAGCTCGGCGCGAATGGCCGCGACCACAACCCCAAGGGCTTTACCGTTTGGCTGGCCGGGGCGGGAGTCAAAGCGCCGTTCAGCTACGGCAGCACCGATGAATTCGGCTACGAAGCGGCGGAAAATCCGACCTCGGTCTGGGAACTGTATGCGACCGTGCTGCACTTGCTCGGACTGGATTACAAGCGGCTTAGCTTTCGATTCAATGGCGCCGATCAGCGACTGACGTTCGTCCATGGCCGCGTCATTACGGAAATCTTGTCGTAGATTCGAAAAAAGCAACATCCCCAGGCCGGATTCAAACACACACTGGCCACGGCTAGTGGATCGTGCGTTATTCGGCTGGAGCGAAGAACGACGCCGGCGGCGCCGAACGCCATGACCGGCGACGCCGCGCCGAGTTCAACGAGGCTTTTTGCGCCGCAGGATCTCTGTTTCGGCGGCCAGCCAAAACTCGACGCCGTCGCTTGCCGGGCAGCCGGCTTCTTGCCACTTTCGATACGCGATCGATCGAATCTCGTTCTCGCGCCCGCCCCCTTCTTCCGCCCGGCTGTCGGCAATTGGCGGGCTTGCCTGGGGCGTGGCGGCGGCATGCAGGGGCTGCGTCGTGGCTTGCGAGGGTTGTGATGGAGCCTTCGGGGGCTGCGACGAGGCTTGCGAGGGCTGCGTTCGGGCCTGTGGTTTCGTGATCGGTGGCATCGCTCGTCCTCCTTGAGGTCGTGATTGGGCGTCGAGACTGTCTCGGCGCCGCCGCTGGAATCCCTCACCACTTTCCGCCAATGCAGTTACCGGCCAAGACCGGGTCCCGGCCAACACTGCTCATCATGATAGCCGGTTGCGATCATTTTGCCTACCAATTCCGGCATGCGGTAGTGGTACGTTTTCAGGACGTGCTATGGCACGGGGCTTGCAGAATGTCGGTCGGTATCGGATAACAATTCGTCTAGGATCCGCTGGGAAGTGGTGACGGATCGAATCCGAGTTTGACCGCATGAAGCAGGAACGACTCCTATGAATTCACGCCTGAGTTCGCAGCGACTGACCGAGCTAAGCCGCAACGGGGCCGCATCGGAAATCGCGGCCCAAGACATCTCCCCTCCGACGCGACCGTCTTCGACCGCAACCGCTTCATCTTCGAGCGGAGCGGCATTGACCGCGCAACCCCCCCAATCGAGGACCCCGGCCCGAGAGTCGGAACTGCGCTGGTCGCGTCGGATCGTCGAGCGAGCGCTTCGCAAATTGGGTGACCCGGCCATCGCCGTCGTGCTATGGAATGGGCAAGAAGTTTGTACATCCGCCGAGCCCCCCGCCGCGCGGCTGCGGTTTCACGATCGGGCGGCGTTGTGGCGCGTCGCTCTGGATCCGCGAATGCAATTTGGCGAAATGTATAGCCGCGGTCGGCTCGATGTCGAAGGCGATATGGCCCAGATGTTGATCTCGCTCGATCGGGCGCTCATGCGGATCGGGCGCACCGATATTGGAGCGAATCGGCCGTTGCTATTTCTCCGCCAGTTGCTCCATCCGAACACGGCCGCGCAGGCCAAGCAGGATATCCATCGCCACTACGATTTGGGCAACGATTTCTACCGCCTCTGGCTCGACCAGCAGATGCTCTATACCTGCGCCTATTTCGCCGAACCGAGCATGTCGCTCGAAGAGGCACAAGTGGCCAAGATGGACCACGTGGCTCGCAAGCTATGGCTGCAGCCGGGCGAAACCGTGATCGAAGCGGGCTGCGGCTGGGGGGCCCTCGCGCTGCATCTGGCCCGGCGATACGGCGTCAGCGTGCGAGCGTTCAACACGTCACACGAACAGATCGTCTTCGCGCGGGCTCGGGCTCGGGCGGAGGGATTGCACGATCGCGTCGAATTCGTCGAAGAAGATTGGCGCAATATCCGCGGCCGGTGCGACGCGTTTGTGTCGGTCGGCATGCTCGAACATGTCCGCCCGCCAAACTACCGGCGATTGGGCGAAGTGATCCACGGCTGCCTGAAGCCGAACGGTCGCGGCCTGATCCATTCGATCGGCCGTAACCGCCCGCAACCGATGGATCCCTGGATTGATCGGCATATTTTTCCCGGTGCGATTCCGCCGTCGATCAGCCAGATGATGACGATTTTCGAATCGCGCGAGTTCTCTTTGCTCGACGCCGAAAACCTGCGGCTGCACTACGCCCTGACGCTCCGCCACTGGCTCGACCGCTTCGAAAAATCCAGGGAGCAGGTCTTGCAGATGTTCGACGAGCGGTTCGTCCGCATGTGGCGGCAGTATTTGGCTGGCTCGCTGGCGGCGTTCGAGGCCGGGGCGCTGCAATTGTTTCAAGTGCTCTTTGCTCCCGGCGCCAACCATCAGGTTCCCTCGACACGGCGTTATCAATACGAAACGTCGCTCCCGCCGGCCCCGAGTTGGTTTGCGGGCGGTCCGGACAAGGTTCCCGCGGTGGCAACGCAGCCTTCGTCGGACGAGAACGGCCAGTTGCCAAGCGACAACGGACATTGCGCTCAAAACGCCAACGGCCAAGACGCCAACGGCCAAAACACGAATAGCCAAAACGGGCACGCATCAAGGACCCCTGCATGCAATCCTGCGACGTCTTGATCGTCGGCGGAGGGCCGGCCGGATCGTCGTGCGCAGGGAAGCTGCGTACGAGCGGCGTCGATGTGCTCGTGCTCGACAAGAAAACCTTTCCGCGCATGAAGCCTTGCGCCGGCTGGATCACGCCGCAAGTTGTCTCGACGCTCGGCCTCGATGTCGAAGAATACATCGCCGGCGGCAAACGCGTCTTTCAACCGCTGACCGGATTTCGCACCGGCCTTGTCGGCGGCCGCGAAATCGAAACCCATTACGGTCGGCCGGTGAGCTTCGGCATCCGCCGCTGCGAGTTCGACGGCTATCTGCTCGATCGCAGCGGCGCTCGGGTGCGCCTCGGTGAATCCGTCCGTTCGTTCGAGCGGTCGGCGGGCCGTTGGATCGTCAACGGCGAGATCGAAACGCGGATGTTGGTCGGCGCCGGTGGGCATTTTTGCCCGATCGCGGCCCGGCTCGGCGCAAGGCAAGACCCGTCGGCATCGGTCGTCGCCGCGCAAGAAATCGAGTTCGAGGCCAGCGCCGAAGGTCTGGCCCGGGGAACCGTCGAAGCGGAAGTGCCGGAGTTGTTCTTCTGCGACGACATGCAGGGCTATGGCTGGTGTTTCCGCAAAGGAAACTTTTTGAATATCGGCCTGGGCCGGCTCGATACGCACGGGCTGAGCAAGCACGTGGCCCAATTCGCCGATTTTCTTCGCCAGCGCGGCAAGGTGGCGTGCGACATTCCCGCGAGGTTTCATGGCCATGCGTATCAGCTCTACGAGCGCGTAGCGCCAAAACTGATCGACGACGGAATGCTCTTGATCGGCGATGCCGCGGGATTCGCCTATGCCCACAGCGGCGAAGGAATCCGCCCCGCCATCGAATCGGGCCTGCTGGCCGCGGACGTGATTCTCTCGGTGGCGAAGCAGGGACAGCAGGCCGATTTCACGGTCGAGCGTTTGGCCCCCTATGCCGCACGGATCAAGCAGCGTTTTGGCGCCCCGCAATCGACCGGGCCGACCGATTGGCTCCCGGCCCCGCTCATGAACTTCTTGGGGGCGAAGCTGTTTGCGTCGCGCTGGTTCTCGCGCCACGTGATTCTCGACCGCTGGTTTCTTCACGCCGCCGAGCCGGCACTCGCCAGCGCGTGAAATCAAGTGAGAACTCGGCAGAGAAGACAGGCTAGGCTTTGTCGCAAAACACTAGCCCGAAGCGTAAGCGGGGGTGCGATCCGTTGCGGCGTCGCGCTCAACAACCTCTTGATCCAATGTGCATGTGGCTTTGCCGCCACGGAGCGAGACGACGCCGCCGTTGCGGCGCACCCTCGCTAACGCTTCGGGCTAATGTGCCGATTGACACGTTTTGAGACAAAGCCTAGTCCCACCACCAGCGGTCGCCTTGGCCGTTTTTTGCAGCGTTGCGCAGCGCTTCGTCGCGCAGCGGCTCGAGCTTGCCGTCCTTGTCGGGCAGCAATTGGTCGGCCGCGATCGCTTTGGCCGGCGTGATCGAAACTCCCCCTCCCGCCACGGCCACGAATCGGCTCCCGTGCCATCCGGCATTCACCGCGCAAGCGACTTCCTTCGGCGCCGGCCCGGTTTCGACCGAGATCGCTTGTTCGCTGGCGAATGTCGCCATCTTCCAATCGGCCTTGGTCGCGAAATCCTGTTGCTGGATATACGCGCAGGCAACGAGCAGGTCGATCGTGTTTCGCAGCTCGGCAAAAACGGCCGAGCGCTCGGCAAGCCGCGGAAACTGCTTGGTAAACGCGGCGGCGAATTTTTCGCTCGCGCCGTTGCTACCGACGGCATTTTTCAATTCGCCGCCGGCAGCGATCATCTTTGCCTCGGTGAGAAGTTCAACGCCATCGCCGACCAATTGCATCGCTTGCCGATCCTGGCTCACGCGCACGCAGGCATAATTCGGCGTGAACCACCAGCGCTGCAACACGCCTTGCCGTCCGCCCGCCGCGACCAATTCGAAATAGCTCGGGATTCGCACCGGCGGTTGCTCCAGCCCAATGCCGATCAGTTTCATTCGATAGTCGGCTTCGACCAGCACTTGGGCGCAATGGCTTCGCGGCGATATTCCGAACACGCGAATCGGGGCAATGCCCAGCGCGGAGCGCATCCCTTCGGCGATTCGTTGCCCTGTCTCGGCGCGGTTGGCTTCCGGAATGACACGCGGAACGGTTTTTTGAAACGCCTGCAACTGGCTCATCGCCTTTTGGGTCGGGTCGATGGTGCAGCCAATAAACGGGGTCGGCGGCCGCGCAGGAAGAAACGCTCGTAGCGCAACCGCCAAATCATCCAGTCGCAACGTCGGCCTGCCGGATGCGATGCCACACATGCGGCCCGCCATGTCGGGAGCAAACCCCTCGGCCGGCCCCGCGACGACGATATCGTGCGAATGTGGCTCATAGAACACGTATTGCAATCGCTGCAAGCCCGCCAGGTAAGCCATTTCCTGGTCCGGTTTTTTGCCGGCCTCGATCGCCCGCCGCACGGCGCTCTCCAATCGAATCAGTGAGATCTTGCGCATTTTGCTCGGCGCAAGCAGGTTGGCGGCCAACTGCATTTTGGCGGCCTGGAGGCGAGCGGCGTGGAGTTGCCCGGTCGGGTCTTCAAATGCCTTGAGCGACAACACGCCATCGGCGTTGATGGCGACGCCAAAGGTGGGAAGTTGCACCGTCGTGGCCCCGGCGACTTGACCCATTGCCCGTTCGCACAATCCGGCGTTGACCACGAGCGCTACGAGCAAGATTCCAAAGGATTGCATTCTCATCGCACACCCAAAAAGTTTTTGTCCAAGGCCCCCGGCAGCGTCGCGCCCATTCTACCAATTCGACGACGATCAAGCCGCTTCCGCGACGAAGTCGCAAGCGAAGTAGCCCGCCATTCCGCGGCGGATAGCGCTGTGGAACGCGTCGACGCCGGCTTGGCGCGGCGGCTCTTCCCCGTGTGCGGCCCGCCCAGTACACTGTCGGCGGTCTGTTCACATCAAAATACGGAGATCCAATCGATGGCAGAAATAACGATCCGTTTACGTCCGAATGGTCCGCTGGTGATCGAGGGGACAAGTGCCTTGGACGGCTTGCTGAAAATCGTCGACCAGAACGGCACGGCGTTTCAGATTCCCGCGAACAAGCCAGTCGTAGCGCTTTGCCGCTGCGGGGCTTCGGCCAAGAAGCCGTTTTGCGACGGAGCACATAAGGCATGCGGGTTTATTTCCGAAGAACTCGCCGCGGCGCCGTCGCCACCAGCGCCGGCCTAAGTCGCTGCAGAATTGCGCCCGGCACAGGCTGCGTCGTGCGTTTTCGACGGACCGACAAGTTATCCCCAGCCGATTGCGACCGCTTCAATTGCCGCCAAGCGAGTGGTTGACTGCGTTTGACTCGGCTCTTTTCTCGGTTCGCCAGTCCCGCCTATGCCCCGCCGCGCGGCGCCACATCGGATTGCGGCGCCGCGATCGTGGCGAACGGTTAAAATCATGTCCGGCGGGCAAGGAGCCGGTCACATTTCTTAAGCGGAAAGGGGAAGCGGGCATGATCGATCTGAATTCTGCTGTCGTCGCAGTCGACACGGCATCGGCGCCGTATTTGGGCCAGTGGCATCGCTTGGTTAGCACGACCAATTGGGAAAAGGGACGCATTATCCAAGAATGGCGGACGGCGCTCTCGGCGGGCGGCGCTGCCGCCGCCGAATATGCCGACGAAGCCTGGAGCCGCCGCGTGGGCAATGTCACTGGCCAGCATGTCGGCCGATTGCGGCGAGTGGTCGAGCGATTCGGGGTCGTGGCGGGCGAGTATTCCGGTCTGTACTGGAGCCATTTCCAATCGGCCCTTGATTGGGAAGACGCCGAAATGTGGCTCGAAGGAGCCATGCAAAGCCGCTGGTCGGTCGCAGAAATGCGCCGCCAACGCTATTCGGCCCGCGCGGAAGCGGAAGGCCGCGCGACCGACGAATCCGAATTGGCGAGCGATTCTCCGGACGAAGATTTTGAACCGCTGCCGTTCGAGGCCGATCACCAAGACAGCGTACTTGCCGCTCTCTCTCGCCGTGGAATGAGCGGCCATTCCGGCGACGATGAAATGGACGACGACACCCAAGCCGACGGCGAAAACGCTCGTCTTCGTGACGAGCCTGACGACGATGCGAGCGATACAGAGGAATTGCCGCCTGCCGAACAGCGCAGCGCAGTGCGGGCGGCCCCGTTTGCTAACTTGGCCGAATTGCCGGAAGACTTGGCCGAGGCGTTTGAATCCTTCAAGCTGTCGATCGTTCGGCACCGCCTGGCCGGCTGGCATGAAGCGGCTCGCGACGACGTGCTCGCGGCGCTCGATGCGTTGCGGGAGCTGGCGCTCGCGCCGGTCGAGTGACTTAACCTGCCATCCGCTTGTTCGCCGCGTAGAGATACGGATTCAGCGTCGGATCGTTGTACATCTTGAACTGGCGGTAGATTTTTAACCGCTTTCGTCCGGCGACCAAATCCTCGATCAGTTCGCCGAGCGCGGCGGATAAATCGTGGTGCTGCACGGTGAGAATCGCCAGCTTATCGAACGTGCGAGCCACATGCTCCGGCGCGGCGTCGGTGCGATCCGCCTGCTCTCGCATGTGGTAGATCCGCAGGGCGAGGATCGAAAGGCGATCGATGGCGCCGCCTGGCGTTTCCGTATTGAGGCGAGCGGCGGTAGGAGCGATGCCGCGATCGGCGAGCATACGCACCAGAAAATCGTCGATCCGTTCGATGGCGTCGTTCCGCTGCTGGTTGTAGCGATCGATCGCACGCTTCACCGCCGCGATTGCCCCGTCGCCGGCGTCCGGGCTACGGGCTTTATCTTCCTCATGCCACAACAGAAAATTGAACTTATGCTCTTCGCATACCAGGTAGAGCAAATCGCGATGCGGATTAAACATCTCCTGAGAATGCCACAACTCGACCATCGATCGTTGCAGCGCGGTAATCTGGGGCACGAGTTGGCGCGCGTCGAGCATTGACTGAAACTCCATTTTCACGTTCGTGGCTCGGGATTCGTCGCTCGTGGCTCCGGGGGGACAAACCGTTAGCCGGCCCATCGTCACCCGAAACTCAGCCAATGAGACCAAGCACGAACCGAGCAGGGTCCTTCCATCGCCGGCATTCTAGAAGCCACCGGCTGCGCGTGGCAAGGCAGATTGGGCAAGCCTCGAGCGGGCTGCCAGCGGTTTTCGTTCCTATTTAGCACCGCTAGTTGCCTGTTGCGGCGGCGCGCCAAAGGCTCGGGGCCGAGATACGCTTGGCCGCCGGTCCAGCCGTGCAAGGAAAATGACGGGGCGAAGTGGCGACGCGTTGCGGAACGCCACTGACAAAAGTCACCCGTCGCTCGCCATTGCCCTTCGTCGCTACTCCCAGCGAATTTCCAGGATCTCGAATCGCATTTTGCCGGCGGGAACAGGAATCTCGACTTTGTCGCCAATTTTCTTGTGCAGCAGACCTTGGGCCAAGGGACTGGTTACGTTGATCTTGCCCGCGTCGTAGTCTTCCTCGCCGGCGCCGACGAGCGAAAACGTCTCATCGTCGCCAAAGTCCAAATCGCGCACGACCACGGTCGACCCGAATGCGACCACGTCCTTCGGAACCTTGCTTAAATCTACAAGCGAGGCCCGCGCGAGCTTGTCGCGGAGCATATTGATTTTCGCCTGCAGCATGCCCTGCGATTCGCGGGCGCCATGGTATTCGGCATTTTCGCTCAGATCGCCTTCGCTGCGCGCTTCCGCCACGCGCTGGGCAAGCTTGGGCATATCGACGTTTTCCATTTCGTCCAACTCGGCCTTGAGCTTGTCGTAGCCGGCACGAGTCATCGGAATCAGGTCGGACATGGTTTCCTCGTCACGCGAGCGCAAAAAAACACGGCCTCCCCACCATGGGGAGACCGAGAGAGATTTATTTTGATCGACCGCGACTGGCCTGTAAAGCGGTGGCCGTAGAGCATGCGGCAATAATTTCTCGGTCAGGCCGGCGCAGCGGGGAGCGGGATCGTTCCGCACAAAACGGATATTCTTCTTGCGAATGGGTTGCCGCCGCTAGCCTCTTCGGGCTTGGCCAGCCGTGCTCTCCCGGGGAACGACAAGCGAGCCGCGGTCGATGGCAAATCGTTTGCCGCGCTCTTACAATGCCGGCACCGCATCGTGTACCTTGTGGAGGCGCAGGCAGGCGCCACGGATCGATTTTCAAACGTCCACGGAGGGCGTGCGGTGTCGCGGCTGGAAGAGAAACAGTTTACAGGATTCGGGCGGTGCCGGCTTTGGCCGCGGATTCGATCGGCGGTGGGCGAAATGGCGCTCGGCGATTCGCTGCGCGATGCGCGGCGAGCGGTGCGGCATCTGTGCCCTTCGCACGCCGGTGTCTACGGCATGCTCGATGCCGACGGCCATGTGATCTACATCGGCAAATCGAAATCGCTGCGCCATCGGTTGCTCAGCTATTTGCAAACGGAGCAAAGCGATCCGCGAGCGGCCCGGATTGTCCGCCACACGGTGCGGCTGGCTTGGGAAACGGCGCCGCACGAGTTGGCCGCGCTGCTGCGCGAATTGGAATTGATCCGCCGCTATCGGCCCGAGTTCAATGTGGTCGGGCAACCGGGGCAATTCCGCCGCGTCTATGTTTGCCTCGGACGGTCGCCCGCGCCGCTGGCGTATGTCGCTCCGCAGCCGAGCTCACGGGCAGAGCATGTGTTTGGGCCGGTGAGATCGAAGCGCATCTTGCGAGACGCGGTGCGCCGGCTGAACACCTGGTTTCGCCTGCGCGATTGCGACGAACGTGTGCCGATGCTGTTTGCCGATCAATTGTCGCTGTTCGACGTCGATCGGGCGCCGCGTTGTCCGCGGCACGAGTTGGGCACTTGTCCGGCGCCGTGTGCGGGCGTTTGCACGCGGAAGGCCTATTTTCGCAACGTCGCCGCCGCCCGCGAATTTTTGGAAGGAGACGACGTTCGCCTGCTCGATCGGCTCGAGCAGCGCATGCGGCGAGCGGCTCACCAGCAGGAATACGTTCGGGCCGCGAATTGGCGCGACATCTGGCTCCCGCTCGCCTGGCTGCACGAGGAACTCGATCGCTTTCGCGAGGCGCGGCGCAATTATTCGTTCGTCTATCCGCTGCGCAACGCCGGCCGAAACTATTGGCTGTTGGTCGACCGCGGGCAGGCGATCCGGGGCTTCCGCGCTCCACACGACGCGGCTTCGGCCGAGCGTGCTGCGATTCGGTTGCAGCAGGTGTTTTTCGACGGAGAACGCGCTGCGAAGCCGGATCTTTCCGCGGAACAAGCGGAATCGCTACAAGCATTTCACACTTCGAACGGCGAACTGGATGTTTACGATCCCGAAAATGTCGCATTGATGATCGCTTGGTTCCGACGTCGCCCCGAAGAATTGCAAGCAACGCTCCAGCCGCTTTCGGCACAAGCCATCTGCCGCGAACTCTCAGTCACAGCGTTGGCCGGCCGATCGCACCCCGCTTTACGCTGCCCGGATGATTGAGTAGACTTGTCCATTTGACAGCCTAATCTCCAAGGGGCCGTTGGTATCACAGACATCCGCCGCTTATCCCGGGGGTGTCGTTTTGGTTTAGAAGGCCAGCAGCTGTCGCAAAGAGGGGGCGGGGCGCTCGGCGGAGAAATGGGGAAAACGGCCATGAAATGCGGTTTTGTTCGAGAAAAACAATATTTGCCAGCGTAGCTTCAATTGGCAGAGCACCGCATTCGTAATGCGGGGGTTAAGGGTTCGACTCCCTTCGCTGGCTCTTGTCACAATCGGTTTTGGTGTTTGCTTCAAAGCGTGGAGATTCGGTCGATGACTCAAATGGCTACGGCAAATGTCAAACAACTCGTGCTCACTCAGGGCACTTTCGGACCACACGAAATCAAGGAGATTTCTGAAGCGCTCAGCGAAGATCCGCAAAACCATCGGGCCCTTCGCGAGGCGGTCAACGAAATGGAGGCCGGCGAAGACCGCAGCCCCGCGGCGGCCGTGCGATTGGGCGTCTGCCAGTATCTGCTCGGCCGATACAATCAGGCTTACGACACGCTGAAGACGGGCGATGGCGGCGCGCTGGCGCACTTTTACCTCGGCAAGACCTACGTCGCGCTTGAGGAATACGAGCCGGCACAGCATAGTTTCACCGCCGCGGCCAAGGCCGGCTACGACGCCGATATCTGTGCCCTGGCGCGAGTGGACGTGCTGCGCACGTCGGCCAGTGCCAAAGGGGCGATGGAGGTGCTCGACAAAATGCATGGGGCCGTCGAGCAAACCGCCGAGTATCTCTACCAGCGGGCCGCGACGGTCGCCGCGCTGCATGGCAGCCCGAGCGAAGTGGTCGCCCTTTATGAGCGCGCCATCGAAGCCGACCCCGCCCATTCCGGAGCGTTGTTCGGCTTGGCGATGGCCAACGATCGCAATGGCAACGACGACACAGCGATGGATCTTTACGAGCGCTCCGTGGTTCGATTTCCCGCGCACGTCGGCTCGCTGCTGAATCTGGGCATTTTGTATGAAGATCGGCAGCAATACGAGCGGGCCCAAAACTGCTACCAGCGGATTTTGGATTCGTTTCCGAGCCATCCGCGGGCTCGGCTGTTTTTCAAAGACGTGCAAGCCTCGCGGAGTATGTTCTACGACGAAGACGCCCAGCGCCGCCGCGATCGGCTCAGCCAAGTAATGAGCGTGCCGGTCACGGATTTCGAACTGTCGGTTCGTAGCCGCAATTGCCTGCAGAAGATGGGCGTCATGACGCTCGGCGATCTGGCCCGCACGACCGAAGCCGACCTGCTGGCGAGCAAGAATTTCGGCGAAACCTCGCTGGTCGAGATTCGCGAGATGATGGCTTCAAAGGGGCTGCAGCTTGGCCAGATGGCGCTGGAGCAGCGCGAACCGGAGCCGCTGTTCGAGCCGGAAACGATGTCGCCCGATGAACAGGCCCTTTTGGAACGGCCGATTTCCGATCTCAATTTGTCGGTTCGTGCCCGCAAGTGCATGGTGCGGCTCGGCATCAATACGATCTCGGAATTAGTCCGCCGCACGGGCGACGATCTGCTGGAATGCAAGAATTTCGGCGTGACCAGCTTGAACGAAGTGCGTGAAAAACTGACCGCCCGCAATCTCAAACTCCGCGGAGACTGAAAGAAGGCTACAGGCTTAAGGCTACAGGCTTGAGACCGTAAGAAAAGCGGCCTTTGGCCGCCGCTTCCCTCAAGCCTTCAACCTGTAGCCTTCAACCTGTAGCCTTCAGCCTGTAGCCTTCAGCCTGTAGCCTTCAACCTGTAGCCTTCAGCCTTTTTCCATGCCCCCTGCCGCTCGCGTTACCGACATGCATGTTTGCCCGGCATTCAACGGGCCGGTGCCGCATGTCGGCGGGCCGCTTCTGCCGCCGGGAGTGCCGACGGTTTTGATCGGCAATTTGCCGGCTGCCATCATGAGCAATAAGGCGGTTTGCGTCGGGCCTCCCGACACCGTCATCAAAGGCTCGGCCACCGTCATGATCGGCGGAAAGCCGGCCGCTCGCATGGGCGACTCCTGCGCCCACGGCGGGACGATCGTCTTGGGATTGCCGACGGTGATGATCGGCGGCTGATGCAGCCGCGCTCTTGCCCCCTCCGGAAACCGCATTTCCACGAATGCCATTTAGCCTTTGCGTGTAGCGCATGCTCCGGTCGTGCTGGGTTTTGTTTCCAAAGATGCTCGATCAGCACACCGGGCCGAAGCGTTAGCGAGGGACGCTGCTGACAGGCGTTATTTCTCTTCGCTGCGGCGTTCGCGGAGATGTGGAATCGAGGACTTGTGCAAAACCAACAAGTGGATGGACCGTGTTACGGCGATTCATCCTCGCTGACGCTTCGGGCTAGTGTTTTGAGACAAAGCCCGGCGCTGTCGGCTGGTGCGGCCAGTGCAGTCGGCTTAGAATGGACGCGCGTTGCAGACGCTTCTTCCAACTGCAAGATCCGCAAATTCGAAAGGCGGCCTACGATGATTCTTCACCCTTGGCGACAATGCGTCCGATCGTGCAGTACGCGCCGCGGCCCGTTGGTCATCGCGGCCCTGGCTGCCGCGATCTGTTGCGGATTTCAAACCGCGAGCGCCGATGAACCGGCGAAAACCCCGGCTCTCGACAAGCCCATCGCCGGCGAGGCGAAAACCGACCATAAGATCGACCTGGCCGATGGGAGGATCGTGCTGACCGCGCCGGAATCTTGGGTACGCAAAACGCCCCGCGTCCGATTCATCGACCACGAATTCGCAGTGCCAGCCGCGAAAGGCGACATGCAGGATGGCCGCGTCACCGTAATGGGCGCCGGCGGAAGCATCGAGGCAAACATCGATCGCTGGATCGGGCAGTTCAAACAGCCCGACGGTTCGGAAACCAAGAACCGAGTTCCCGAAGCCGATCGCAAGCAAAAGATCGCCGGGTTCGAGGTCGAGATGATCGATCTCTCGGGCACTTATCATGACATGCCCGCCCCGTTCGATCCCTCGAGCAAGGCCGTCGACCACGCCGACTATCGCATGCTGGCCGCGATCGTTGTCGCGCCGAAGCTGGGCAACTATTTCATCAAGTTCTACGGCCCGAAGCAGACCGTGGCCGACCACGCGGAAGAGTTCCGCAAGATGATCGCCGGCATGAAAAAAGGCTGAAGGCTACAGGGAAGCGGCTGAAGGCTACAGGCTTGAGGCTACAGCAAGTGAGCAGACGCCCCGGTTGTCTTCGTACCTTCAGCCTTCAGCCTGTAGCCTTCCGCCATGAAAATCCAGCAGTTTCTCGAACATCACGGCATTGCCCACAATCCTTTTGCCGAGGAAGATGCGCAAACCGATCCGGTGTTCAAGGAACATTGCATCGCCAGCATGTACCACCCCGCGTGGGACAAGATCTACGGCAATCCCGCCGATCCCGCCACCTCGGTCGTGTTCGGCGAAAAAGGCTCGGGCAAGACGGCGATCCGTCTGCAAATTGCCCAGCATCTGGCGGAATACAACCGCACGCATCCCGGCGCGCGGCTTTATGTCGTCGAATACGACGACTTCAACCCGTTTCTCGATCGCTTTCAAGACAAGCTCGGCAGTCGGCGCTCGCGGCGCATTGATCGCATGCTGGCCCAATGGCGGCTGTGGGACCACATGGATGCGATTCTCACGATCGCCGTCACTCGCTTGGTCGACGACATTCTTTCCGGCCGCCAACCGTCGAGCGCCGCCGATTGGCTCTTGGATCACCATCAAGCCCGCGATCTTTTGCTGCTAGCCGCCTGCTACGATCAATCGCTTGCCGAAACACGCAAAGGGCGCTGGAATCGGCTGCGCCGGCGCTTGCGGTTCCATGCGTGGCGGGCGCAGTGGGATTTGGCGCTGGGAATTGTCGTGACGATCGCCGTCGCGGCGTTGATCATCGGGCTCGGGAAATGGACTTGGCTCACCACGCCATGGCCATATCTGCTCGCGCTGGCTGGCTGGGCGCCCCGATTATGGCGCACGTGGAAATGCTTGTGGCAGGCGCGCGGGATCTCGCGGCACGTGCGCGTCGGCAATCTCGACTTGAATTCGCTACGACAAATTCTGATGAGCTTCACCGCAGCCGATATCGCCGGCCAGCCGTTGCCGAACAAGGATCGCACCGACGATCGCTACGAACTGCTCGTGAAGCTGCAGGGGACGCTGAAATCGCTCGGCTACACGGGAATCGTCGTCCTGGTAGACCGCGTCGACGAGCCCCATTTGATCAACGGCTCGGCCGAACCGATGCGGGCCCTGCTCTGGCCGATGCTCGACAACAAATTCCTCAAGCATCCGGGGATGGGATTCAAGTTGCTGTTGCCGATCGAATTGTCGCGGTTCGTCGAGCGCGAGGAAAACGAATTTTTTCAGCGCTCGCGGCTCGACAAGCAAAACATGATTCCGTCGCTCGAATGGACCGGCGAAGCGCTCTACGACCTGGCCACCGCGCGTGTGGCCGCGTGCGCCAAACCCGGCGCCAAGCCGACGCTTGCGGAACTATTCGATCCGGCTGTAACGTCGCGGCGATTGATCGAGGCGCTGCGCACGCTGCGCGTGCCGCGGCACCTGTTCAAATTCATGTATCGCCTGCTAGTGGCCCATTGCAACGCGCACACCGACGACGATCCGGCCTGGCAGATTTCGGGCGAGATGTTCGAATCGACGCTGGCCGTTTACCGCCGCGAACAAGACGCATTCGACCGCGGCGTCGGAGTGGTTTAGCGCGGGTTCGGCTGCGAGCAATGTTCGACGATGAAATTGACGATGGGCGTCGGATCGTCGAGGCCGTGGGGATGGTGGCCGAGGCCGTGTTTGATCATCACGATCGCGGTGCCTCTGAGTTTGTCATAGCGGGCTTTTGCCACCGCTCCGTTTTCGAGATACGGCACGACGTCGTCGGCGTCGGCACAAAGCAGCAACAGCGGCACCCTGGCCTTCGCCAGCGGGGCTAGATTGTCGATTGGATTCTTGGCGTATGCCAGCGCATCGGCTTCCGACGCGAAGTGGTAGTCTTGGATCAGTTTTCGCCAATCATCGGGGCTGCCTTTACCTTTGCCCTTGCCGGCCGGCCAGCTTTTGAAATCCAACACGCCGTTGTCGGAGTAAATGCAGCCGACCTGATCCGGATTGGCGGCGGCCCAATTGAAGCAATAGAGCGCTCCGCGGCTGAGCCCCTCGAGCGCCGGCTTTTTCGACAAGCCATACTTCTCGGTCAGCTCCTTGTAGAACGCATTCCAATGGGCCATCGCATTCGGGCAACCAAAAGTGTTCCCGACATCGAGAAACGCGAGATGATAACCCTTCGCCAACAATGCCAGGTCGGTTTCAGGGCGGTGATCGAAGAACTCGGCCCGCCAAATCCACGGTTTGCCGCCGGCGGCTTCGTGCGGGCGCACGACGATCGCCCGGCAGCCATCGACGATGAAGTCGTATCGATCGAATCCGTGGTAGGAAGATTTCTCTCCAGCGAAACCGTCGGCCGGCGCAGGCGAGACCGAAGAGACAATGACAATTGCCGCAATCCATGCCACCAGCAATCGGTTTCGCGCGATACGGCGCGACGAATCGGCGTAAATCATCGTTGGCCTGCGGAGCATCGGGCCCTTGGAACGAACAACAGCAACGTTCGTTTTAGCTTGAGCCTCGGAGCAACGCAACGGGCCCGATTTCAGGCCGCCGCGCGGGGCACCAGCGGCACGACTTCGAGCAGATCCGCGCCGGCGGCGAATTCCACGCGACGAACACCATGCGCATGCACCAATTTCAATAGTGCCGCCAGGCGCTCGACATTGTTGCCGTCGAGCAATGGCCCGATCTCCGCTTGCTCGACATGGCGCCAACCGCGGGCGTGCCAAACGGGCACCGTGCAAGCATCGAACACATTCGGCGAATGCCGCAGCAAGCCATACGATCCCGGATATGCTTCGGCAAACAGCCGCAGTTGTTCGTCCAGGCGCTCGATGTTGTTGCCATGATGCGGTTGATGGGCAATTTGCTGCATTGGTAGCTCTCCACGAAAGACGGTTGGACTCGAAAGGATCGAAGATGATAGCCGACAATCGAAAATCGAACTACCCGTCCTTGTAAGAGTTCGGGTTGATCCACAGGCGAACAACGGGTGGATTTGGGCCGCTTGAGATACGGCAGCACGCGCGAAACCGCAAGCGAGCATCGCTACCAAGCGGCGGCCCGAAGCTCGCACGCGGTTTCGCGCGTCGGCCGACAATGCCGGCTCGGGGGCTCGTGCGGATCGTTACCGCCGCGTTCCGGCCGGCAATTGCGGCTGGTCGGAAGTGCCGGGCGATTGGGTTGCCGGATCGGGATTGCGGCGGGCGATCGCTTGATTGCCGCTTTGCAGATCCGAACCGCCGTCATTCGGATAGATCATCGTCTCTTCGGCGCTGACCAGCTTGGTGCTTAGCTCGCCGCACTCAACTTCCGCGCGAAACACTTGCTTGCCGTGTTTATCGGCTCGGGCGTGGATGCGATAAACCACCTCGCCGCCTACCGCGAGCGTGGCAAGCGGACGGAAGGCCACCACTCCGTTGGCAATATCGTGCGTGCCCCCTTCAGCCGAAATCGGTTCGATCCCTTCCGAAAAGTAAGCCACGACGCCCACCGATTCGGCACTCTTGGTGCCGCGATTCCGGACCCGCAATTCGTAAACCATCTCATCGCCGACCGCGATCGGGCCGGCCGGATCGGTGACATCCAGTTTCAAATCGGCCAAGGCTTCGACATTGGTGATGATGTCGGCCATGTCGTTCAGATCGCCGGCGGCGGTCGACATGACTTGCAATTTGTTGACGCCCGGTGCGGAAAGCGTGCAGCGAAGCTCGAGCATGAGTTCTTCGCCCGGCCGGAGCGTGGGCAGCGTCCAAACGACTTTTCCCTGTTCGGGCTTCCACTGGCCTCCTTGAGTTGCGGAGGCGAATCGAGCTTCGGGCGGTAGGGCCGCGAACACGTGCACATTTTCGGCCGGGGCGTTGCCCGGATTGGAGACTTTGATCGAGTAGCCTGCCATGGTGCCGGCGTAGCGTGATTTCGCTCCATCGACCGACACGGCGATCGACGCCCGGCGTACGAGCACATCTTGCGTCGCCTCGACCTTCAGTCCCGGTTCGGCGCTAGCGGCGGCATGGATCGTCACGGTGCCGCCCTGGCGAGCGGTGAGTTCCAATTCAATGACTTTGCTTTCGCCGGCCTTGAGCGAACCGAGCGGATGGCGCGACGGAGCGGCCGTCGAGTTGCCGACGGGCCACAAGTCGATCGCCACATTTTCCGCCTTGCCCGTCCCCGGGTTCGACAGCGTCAGTCGATAGAGCTTACTTTGGCCGTAGAGCACTTCATCTGGCCCGGCGATGTTCATCGTCAGCTTCGGCTCTTGCACGTCGACCATCGTTTGCGAAGCGGTCGGAGAGAATGTCCATTGCACGGCGAGATCGAACGGCCGGCCTTTCCGCGGCACGAGCCGGAGCGTCAGCGTTTCTTTGCCATGCGCTTCCAGCCGCGGAATTCGCCATTGGAATGGCTCGGTACCGTCGGCCAGCGACGGGCGCGTGGTCCCCGCCGACGATTGCGAACCGACCACGTCGGTCCAATCAGGAATCTTCACGCCGACGACCAAATCTTGTGCCGCAACGTCGCCGCCGTTGCTGAGGGTGACCGTATACAACGCTTCTTTGCCGATCACCACCGTGCGCGGGCCGGTCGTTTCGACGCTCAAGAGCGGGCTCTGCCGCTTGAACAACACGTTGTCGGAAGCGGCGGCGGTCGGCTCAGGTACGGCCAAATCTTCAGGGTTCACCACGGTTCGGCGAGACGACCGCAACGGCGACGAATGGCTCGAAGGGCTCGGTGCCGGCGTGGCGAACGAGTCGGACCGCGCCGGCGAGGCTTCCGCTTCCGGGCTGACGGGGGCCAAGTTCGGAGCCGAGTTCGCATCGCTGATCGCCAGCGGATGCGTCACCGCATCGTCGTCGGCAACGGCTTGCTGCCGCCGCGATGAAGGAGCCAGCACTGCCGGTGCAGCGCTCGGTCCTGCCGCCGATTCATCCCACGAATCGCTTTTTCCTTCGCTCATGGCCGGCTGCCGAAGCGCTTTGAGGCGCTGGGCAAGCGGCCGTGTGTCACGCGGAGCGATGTCTTCGGTGGGCTCGGCGACAGGGTCGGCCGCGGCCGCAACCGACGGGCCGGCGGCCGTGCCGCGCGTCACTGTCGGCTGCGAGGCGCTCACGCCGGCTTGGATCGAAACATTCATCGAGCCGCCGGCGGCCGGGCTACTCTTCGGAGGTGAAATCGAGACGGCATGGACCGGCTTCGGCGAAGACGGAACTGGTTCGGGCGTGCCGAGATGGCGGCGGACCATTTCGTTCGCCGACATTGGCTGCTGCACGGTGGACGCCGCCGAACTATTGGCGCCGGTCGTCGAGTTCGAATGTGCCTGGCTCCCACTGACAGACGAACTGCCGCTTGTGGATCCACTGGAGCTGCCGCCGGTTGGATTGTAGAGCGGAGCATCGTCGGTGAAGCTTTGGACGACGATTTCGCTGTCGACCGCCGGCGGCGCAAGCGGCTTTGCGTCCGGCGCGAAATCGCTGGCGGCGGCCGAGCCGCAAACCAACAAAGTGACCACGGTCAAAGCCGACCAACTCTGTCGTTTCGTAAACATAGGTAAGCTCATTTGGACTCGCTAGCACTTTCTAACTGGCCCGCTGTCTGTCTATATCGGCTAGCGAATCATTAGCTGATAAACCAATGATATTGGTTGTCGCAAATTAAATGCTTGCAACGATGGCCCTCCCCCGTGCGGAGAGGTTGCCGCGAACCGCAAAAGACTTGGAATCCTGTCCAAGCGGAACGGAGAATCGAATTCTCAATCAAAAACGGCAGTTTTGCTTGGTTTCAACACATTACCTGCCTTGCGAGGGGGGCATGGTTTCTCTTTCGATCGGCTCGGCTCCGGCCTCTGGGGCTAGTGAACGCAAAAAATTCGCGTTGCGCATCGAACGGCAACGCTTTGATGAAAGCGTGAATCTAAATTCAAGCCGGCCGAAGCTTTTGGTCGCCGCGAAAAATTACTCGAGCGGGAACAAAACGGATTCGTTCCCGCCTTTTTTGCTGCGCTAGCGAAACTCGGCAGCCCCGGCTGGTGTTTGGGTTTACGGGAGACCGCATAATGCGGTAGGCTTATCGCACGGATGCCGAATCGCCCACCACCCCCCGCCCAAGCCCAGGGAAGGCCGCCCTCGCCCGCCACTTGCGAAAACGTTCGACGGCCTTCCCTCGGTTTTCGGTCCACTCTGCGAAGACAAATTTTCGAGAACACGATGAATACAGAATGCTTGAACGCCGACGCGGCGAGAGAAATTGGAGTTCGCCCGGTGCGCGGTCCCAGGGAAGACCGGCAACACGGTGTTGAATGGGAAAGGGATAATTGGCCTTCCCTGGGCTTGCGGAGTTTGGGAGCGCGTGCGGTGGTGGCCGCGTTTCTGTGCGCGGCAGTTGCCGCGTGTGGCTGCGCGAAGACGCAGGGACAAGTCGCGGCGCCCGAGCCGCCGGCGATTCCTGTTGCCCATCCGGCGACGCACGAAGTCACCGACTTCGTCGATTTCACGGGGCAAACGGCGGCGGTGCAAACGGTGACGATCGTGCCTCGCGTTACCGGCTATCTCGAAAAGGAGCCCTTCAAGGAAGGGGCCGAGGTGAAGGCCGGCGATGTCTTGTTCGAAATCGATCCGCGCCCCTACAAGGCCCAGTTGGACCAGGCGCAAGGACAAGTGATTCTCAATCAGGCGCGACTCAAAGAGGCACAAGCCGACAATGCCCGAGCAAAGGCGCTGGCAAAAACCCCCGGAGCCATCAGCCAACAAGATCTCGATCGCTATCAAGCCGCGGAGGAAGAGGCCGAAGCATCGCTCGAAGCGTCCAAAGCGAGCCTTGAGGTTTACAAGCTCAATCTCAGTTTTTGCCAGGTCAAATCGCCCATCGATGGCCAGGTGAGCCGCTACTTCATGACGCCCGGCAATCTGGTGAATCAAGACCAAACGCAATTGACCACGATCGTGTCGCTCGATCCGATGTATGTCTATTTCAATATGGATGAAGTAACCCTGCTGCGGATTCGCCGCGCCATCGACGAAGGAAAAATCAAGCCGTATCAGAGTGGGCAGTTTCCTGTTTATATCGGCTTGCAAGGCGAAGATGGATTTCCACACGAAGGACGGGTCGATTTTTTCAATAATCAAGTCGATTCGACCACCGGCAGCATTACGGTCCGCGGCGTGCTGCAGAATCCGCCGCCGAAAGTCGGCCATCGGCTGTTTTCGCCGGGGATGTTCGTGCGCGTTCATCTGCCCATCGGCCAGCCGCACTCGGCGCTGTTGGTCATCGATCGCGCGATCGGATCGGACCAGGGGCTCAAATATGTCTATACCATGGATCCGAAGACCCATGTGATTCAACAGAAGACCGTCGATACCGGACCGCTCGAAGACGACGGCCTCCGCGTGATCGAGCCTGAACCAAAAGGCAAGGGCCTGACGGCCGACGACTGGGTTGTCGTCGGGGGCATTCAGCAGGTGCATCCGAAGACGGAGATTCGTCCCGACTTCGTGCAAATGCCGACGCTCGGCCCTAGCACGGCCACGGATTCAGGAGCGGCGGGCGGCGCGGCGACTTCCGGTACAGCGACTTCCGGTACAGCGACTTCCGGTACAGCGAATTCGCCGTCGAACGCGCCTGCCTCATCCGGTACTTCAACGGGGGCGATCAAAACACAGCAAAACGCCGAAACCCCTTCTCCGCCGGCCGAAAAAGCTCCGGCCACGCCGCCCTCGGCCACGCCGCCGCCGGCCCATTGACCGGCCGCAAATGAGCGGCAAGGCGCTAGCCGCCGGTCGTGGATCAAGTGGGCTGTCCACCGGCCCAAGCTTACCCAACGCCGAGAAAGACTAACCCGGTTTATTCGTGGCACCAGGAATTTTGTGGCGGGCTGCGAAATCGTAGCCCGAAGTGTTAGCGAGGGCGGGTCGCCATGGCTGCCTCGCTTACGCTTCGGGCGAGTGTTGCCACTTCCGATGAGTCGCTCGAATCACGCAACTTTGACGGACACCGCTGATCGCCGGCCATTATGATTTCCCGATTCTTCATCGATCGCCCGATCTTTGCCGCGGTGGTGTCGATCGTCATCACGCTCATCGGCGGGATCGCGCTCTACTTTCTACCGATCGCGCAATATCCGCGCATCACGCCGCCGGGCGTAAGCATCTCGATCAGTTATCCCGGCGCGAGCGCCCAGGTGGTCGCCGACACCGTCGCCGCGCCGATCGAGCAGCAGGTAAACGGCGTCGAAGGCATGCTCTACATGTCGTCGCAGATGGGCAACGACGGATCGTACACGCTCACCGTGACATTCGATATCGGCGTCGACCTGAACACGGCGCTCGTGATGGTGCAAAACCGTGTCGCACTGGCGATGCCGCAACTTCCTTCGCAGGTGCAGAACCAGGGAATAACGATCCGCAAGCGAACGCCCGACATCCTGCTGATCGTGAATTTCTATGCCGACCCGGATAAGCCGCAATACGACGACATCTATCTCAGCAACTACGCCACGATCTATTGCAAGGATGAACTGCTGCGCGTGCCGGGCATTTCGGACATGAGCTATCAGGGCGAGCGCGACTACAGCATCCGCGCTTGGCTCGATCCACAGAAACTGGCATCGCGCAACATGACGGCCCTCGACGTGGCCGCCGCAATCCAAGCTCAAAACGCCGATGCCCCGGCGGGCATGGTCGGCCAGATGCCGGCCCCGAACGGCCAACTCTTCACGATGCCGATCGATACTTTGGGCCGGCTTAGCACGCCCGAACAGTTTGGTGACATCATCGTCAAAGCCATGCCCACCGCTCTTCCGGTGCGAGCCACGGCTGCGGCTCCGCCGGTGATCGGAGCCGCGGGCTCGACGAGTGGCACGGCCGGCAGTGCATCGAGCAGTTCGAGCAGTTCAACATCATCGACCCCGACGACGGCCAGCAGCACGACACTGCTTCCGACTGTCGGTTCCACATCGTCGACGATCACGGGAACGACCGGCGGTAGCAGCAGCGGCATGACAACCACTTCCGGTTCTTCCGCGACGACGACCAACCTCGGCACAACCGGCGGCGCTACGACCGCCGGCGGCAGCACTACCGGCGGCGCGGCAACTGGCGGCGGCGGAACGGCGGCCGGCGGCGGCACCACCGGCGGCGGAGCCATGAGCGCCGGCGGCGGCACGACCGGCGGCGCTGGCGGCGGCGGCACGACTAGCGGCGGCGGGGCGACTGGCCCCGCGCTGAACGCAGCCGGAATGCCAATCACTGCCCAAACTCCTGGCGGCCGGCCCGCCGCCGGAATCGTTCGCCTCCGCGATGTCGCCCGGCTCGAAATGGGGGCGGCAAGCTACACGCAATCTTGCCTCTTCGATGGCAGGCCCTCCGTCGGCCTCGGCCTCTATCAGCTCCCGGGCACCAACGCGCTCGATGTCGCCAATCGCGTCCGCGCGAAAATGAAAGAGCTCGAATCTCGTTTCCCCGAGGGAATTCATTACGACATCGCGTACGACACCACGCCCTTCATCCGCGAATCGATCAACGACGTGCGACTGACATTTCTCGAAGCGGTCGCGCTCGTGGGAGTCGTGGTGCTCATCTTCCTGCAGAATTGGCGGTCGGTGATTATTCCGCTGATCGCCGTGCCCGTGGCAATCGTCAGCACATTCGGAGTGATGGCCGCCCTCGATTTCAGCTTGAACAACATTTCGCTTTTCGGCTTGGTGCTGGCAATCGGAATCGTCGTCGACGATGCGATCGTGGTGGTCGAAAACGTCGAGCGTTGGCTGGATCACGGGTTCAACCCGCGCGATGCCACGCGCAAGGCGATGGATGAAGTCACCGGCCCGATCGTGGCGGTGGCGCTGGTGCTGTGCGCGGTGTTCGTGCCGTGCGCATTCGTCGGCGGCATTACGGGGCAATTCTTCCGCCAATTTGCGGTGACGATCAGCGTGTCGACCGTCTTTTCGGCGATCAATTCGCTGACGCTCAGTCCGGCCCTCGCGGCCATTTTGCTCAAGCCACGCGGCGCGCGCCGCGATCCGCTGTCCTGGTTCGTCGATTCGATCGGCGGCTGGTTTTTTCGGGCGTTCAACGACGTCTTCGGCATGGTCACTACCGGCTATTCGTGGTCGATCCAGCGCATGATGCGTCTCAGTGGGGTCGTGCTCGTGGTGTACGGGCTGCTGATGGTGTTGACCTACGTCGTGTTTGTGAGCGCGCCGACCGGCTTCGTCCCGCAGCAGGATCAGGGGCGGTTAATCGTCAGCGTGCAATTGCCCGATTCATCGTCGTTGCAGCGGACGATGGCCGCCCTGCACAAAGTGGCCGACATCGCCATCCACACCAAGGGCGTTGCGCATTGCGTCGGAATCGGCGGCCTGTCGTGGATTGCGCAGGCCACGAGCCCGAATTTTGCCTCGATGTTCATCGTGTTGAAATCGTTCGACGAGCGGCGGCGGACGGGCCGGCCCGACACGGCCATCATGGCCGACTTGCGCCGCGAATGGTCGCAGCAGATCAAAGACGCCGTGGTGACGGTATACGGCGCGTCGCCGGTGCCCGGATTGGGCGTCGCGGGCGGATTCAAAGCCATGATCGAAGATCGCGGCGGGCGCGGGCTCGATTCGCTGCAACAGCAAACCGACACACTGCGGCGGAAACTTCAGCAGGGCGTGCCGGGATTGATCGGGGTCAACACGCAATTCCGCTCGAACACGCCGCAGTTGTTCATGGACATCGACCGCAAGAAAGCGGCCGCACTCGGCGTTTCGCTGAACGATGTGAACCAGACGCTCGACATCTATTTCGGGTCGCTCTACGTCAACAGCTTCAACGATTTCGGCCGCCATTGGCAAGTCACTGTTCAAGCGGAGGGCCAATTCCGCAACCGCATCGAAGACGTCAATCTGTTTCAGGTGCGCAACAATCTGGGGCAGATGGTACCGCTGGGCACGATCTGTACGGCCCACGAAATCGGCGGCCCGCTCATGGTGACGCGCTACAATCTTTACGAATCCGCCGCCCTCACCGGCAATTTGAAGCCCGGCTACAGTTCCGGCGAAGCGATCGCCGTGGTCGACAAGATCGCCAACGAATCGCTGCCGATCTCGATGCGCGCCGACTGGACGGAGCTGATGTTCATGCAGAAACGCGCGGGCAATACGTCGATTTATGTATTCGGGCTGTCGGTGATGTGCGTGTTCTTGGCGCTGGCGGCGCTTTACGAAAGCTGGTCGCTGCCGCTGGCGGTAATCCTAGTGGTGCCGCTCTGTTTGCTGTGCTCGGTGGCCGGCGTGCTGTATTCCAATCACGACGTGAATATCTTCGTGCAGATCGGGTTAATCGTGTTGGTTGGATTGGCGTGCAAGAATGCGATTTTGATCGTGGAGTTTGCCAAGCAGATGCACATCGATGAAGGCAAGCCGGTTTTCGAAGCGACCGAAGAAGCATCGCGGCTGCGATTGCGGCCGATTTTGATGACATCGTTCGCGTTCATCTTCGGCGTGATTCCGCTGGTGATCGCCAATGGCGCGGGCGCGGAAATGCGGCGCTCGCTCGGTTGGGCGGTGTTCAGCGGAATGTTGGGTGTAACGCTGTTTGGAATTTTCCTCACGCCGGTGTTCTTCTACGTGATTCAAGGACTCGGCGAGACGCGGCTGTTCGCCTCGGCCCGCGCGCATTGGATCGGATCGACCTTTGCCGGTGGATTGCTCGGCTTGCTGTTGGGTTTTCTGCTCGCCGCGATCCACATTGGCCGGACGCCCTGGATGCCAATCGTGCTCGGCAGTGCGGGCGTGTTGCTTGCGCTAACCCTTTTGGAAATGCGTCGGAGAATAAAAAGGCTGTGAGGCTGTGAGGTACGAAGAGACCTTCACGCCACACGTTGCCACCACAATCCTCGCAGCCTCACAACCTCACAACCTCACAACCTCACAACCTCATAGCCTCATAGCCTCATAGCCTCATAGCCTCATAGCCTCTTATGATTGCCGAATTTTTTGTCGATCGGCCGATTTTCGCGACCGTGATTTCGGTCGTGTTCGTGCTGGCCGGCCTCGTGGCGGTGTTTACGCTTCCCGTGGCCCAATATCCCGACGTCACGCCGCCGACCGTGCAAGTGACAGCCCTCTATCCCGGAGCGAATGCGGAAACGGTGCGCGACACCGTGGCCGCCCCGATCGAAGAGCAGGTCAGTGGCGTCGAAGGCATGATGTATATGTCGTCGCAATCGACGAACGACGGCGCCTACAACCTCACGGTCACCTTCAAGCTGGGCATGGATTCCGACATGGCCCAGGTGTTGGTGCAGAATCGCGTGTCGCTGGCGCTGCCGGTCATCCCGGCGCTCGTGCAGAACGAAGGGATCAACGTCCGCAAGATCTCGCCGAACACGCTCATGATCGTGAACCTGATTTCGACCAATGGCAACTACAACGACCTGTTTCTCAGCAACTACTTCACGATCGATGTGAAAGACGAGTTGGGGCGGCTGCCGGGCGTCGCGGGAATTTCCTACCTCGGCGAGCGCGACTACAGTTTGCGCGCCTGGCTCGATCCCGACAAGATGGCCGCGCTCAAGCTCAATGCGATGGACGTCGTCAACGCCATCAGCCAGCAGAATATCCAGGTTGCCGCGGGGCAGGTCGGCCAGCAGCCGGCCCCCAAAGGCCAGCAATTTCAATTGACCATCAACACCCTCGGGCGGCTGACCAACCCCGAGCAATTCGCCGACATCATCATCAAAGCCGGAACGCAAGGAAGCAGCACTGCCGGCTCGGCCGCCTCCGCCACAAGCGCGACGGGCACCGCCAGCAGCATTGGCACGTCGCCGGGCAGCGGAGGCGGCGGAGGAAATTCGATGGGCGGCGCCGCGCCGCCGTCGACCGCCATCGTGTATTTGAAAGACGTGGTCACGCGCACGGCCGACGGCAAGCCGCGCGTCGAACTCGGCGCCCAGCAATACGACCAATCGTGTACGCTCGATGGCCAACCGTCGGTGGCGCTCTCGATCTTTGCCCTGCCCGGGTCGAACGCGCTCGACACGGCGCGCAGCGTTTACGACAAAATGCACGAGCTCAAAACCCGCTTTCCCGACGGAGTGGATTATCGCATCGTCTACGACACCACCCCTTTCATCAGCGAATCCGTCGCCGAGGTCGGTTATACGCTGCTCATCGCCGTGATCCTCGTGGCCATCGTCGTGCTGGTGTTCTTGCAGGATTGGCGGGCGATGATTCTGCCGATGATCGACGTGCCGGTTTCGCTGATCGGCACGTTTGCCGTCATGGCCGCGCTGGGCTTTTCGCTCAATAATCTCACGCTGTTTGGCTTGGTGTTGGCGATCGGCATCGTGGTGGATGATGCGATCGTGGTGCTCGAGAATATCGAGCGCCAGATCGCCACCGGTCTCGATGCCCGCGCGGCGACGATCAAAGCGATGAGCGAGATCACGGGCCCGATTCTCGCCATCACCTTGGTGCTTAGTTCGGTGTTCATACCGTGCTGCTTTTTGGGCGGCGTGACCGGACAATTCTTTCGCCAATTTGCGGTCACGATCGCCGTCTCGACGATCATCTCGGCGATCAACGCCATCACCATGACGCCCTCGCGCGCCGTGGTGATCTTCAAGACCGAGGAAGGCGCCGACGGGCATCAACACCGGAAGGAAGCGCTCCCCTGGTGGTTCTTCGGCATCATCGGGGGGTTGCTTTCGGTGTGGCTCGGCGAAAAGTTTCTGCCAGGGCAATTCGGGATTCCCCCGCTTCCCGGCGAAGATGCGCCGCGCTGGATGCCATGGGCCGTCCACGCCGCCTATTTCGTCCCCGGCGCGATCGTCGGCGGCGTCCTCGGCTGGATTGTCATCAAACCCGTCAACGCCGTGTTGGGCTCGTTTTTCCGCGGCTTCAACCGCTTATTTGACCGGGTGATCGCTGCCTATGGCCGCACCGTGGGCGGACTGCTCCGCATGAGCGCGATCGTGTGCATGGTGTATGGCGGGCTGTTGCTGCTCACATATGTGCAATTTGTCCGCACCCCGACCGGCTTCATACCGCAGCAAGACAAGGGTTATCTGCTGCTCAATATTCAGCTACCCGACTCGGCATCGGTCGAGCGCACGCAACGGATGATGGGACGGATCGAAGAAGTCGCGCGGAATACCAAAGGCGTCGACCATACGGTCGGAATCTCCGGCCAGTCGCTGATCTTGAATGCCAATGCTCCGAATCTTGGCTCGATGTACGTGATGCTGAAGCCGTTCGACCAGCGGAACAGTTCCGATCTGACGGCCGACGCGATCGCGCGCAAGTTGACGGCCGCGGCTCGGAAGAATGTTCGCGGAGCCGTCGTGTCGGCCTTCGGCGCTCCGCCGATCGACGGTCTCGGCACCACCGGCGGATTCAAGCTGATCGTCGAAGACCGCGGTAACCTGGGCCTGGGGCAGTTGCAGGAAGTGAGCCAGCAGATCGTGGACCGCGGCAACCGTACCCATGGGCTCAAAGACATGTTCAACAGCACCGGCGCCAATACGCCCTGGCTGTATCTCGATATCGACCGCACCAAGGCCGAGGCGCTCGGTCTGTCGGTCGGCGATGTGTTCAACACGCTGCAAGTCTATTTCGGCTCGTATTACGTCAACAATTTCAACGAATTTGGCCGCACATGGCAGGTCAATGTTCAGGCGGATCAAAGCTTCCGCGCCAAAGTGCCCGCAGTGAAAAATCTTCAGGTGCGGAATAGTCAGGGGCAAATGATCCGGCTTGGCACGCTCTTGGATGTGCGCGACACGAGTGGGCCCGTGGCCGTGATGCGCTACAACCTCTACTCCGCCGCCGCGATCACCGGCGATGCCGGGCCCGACACCAGCTCCGGCCAGGCCGTCGATCTCGCGCAGCAAATTGCCGACCAGCAAACGCGGATGAAGCGATCGATGGTCACCGAGTGGACGGATCTGGCCTTTCTGCAAAACGAGGCCGGCAATTCGGCGATGTATTTCTTCGCGCTGGCCGTGATATTCGTGTTCCTCGTGCTCGCAGCGCAATACGAAAGCTGGTCGTTGCCGCTGGCCGTGATCTTAGTGGTGCCGATGTGCTTGCTCTGCTCGGTCTTCGGCGTGCAGATCGCGCACAACGACGTGAATATTTTCACGCAAATCGGCTTCGTGGTGTTGGTCGGGCTGGCCAGCAAGAACGCGATTCTGATCGTCGAGTTTGCGAAAGAGAAACGCGCTGCCGGCGAATCGGCCCGCGAGGCGACGCTCGAAGCCTGCCGCCTGCGATTGCGGCCAATTTTGATGACATCGTTCGCATTCATTCTCGGCGTCGTGCCGCTGGTGATCGCCGCGGGGGCCGGGGCCGAAATGCGGCGCACGCTTGGCGTGGCCGTGTTCAGCGGAATGCTCGGCGTCACGCTCTTCGGCATCTTCCTGACGCCGGTGTTCTTCTACGTCATCCAATGGTTCGCCGATCGCCGAAAGCCGGCCAATCATCGAACCGTGGAAAACGGCGACAACGGGCACAATGAGCTCAACCGACACACGTAAACATGTTGCCGCGTAAACATGGGGCGATGTCAACAGTGCCGCCGCTGCAACGCCGGTTCCCCTCTCCCCCTTCGTGGGAGAGGGGCTAGCCCGGTTATCCATCATGCCGCGAATTCGCGACACGCTGCGAAACAGTAGCCCGAAGCGTTAGCGAGGGTAAGCCTCGTTGGCTCCCTCGCTTACGCTTCGGGCTACTGTGGCGCCATGAATAATCCGGGCTTGGGTGAGGGGGGAAATCGCCGATCGACTCGACCCGAAAGAACAACGCCCGCTACCGTCCCGGCCGGCCTGTTGCTCAGGCAAACTTCGTCTTGCCCGGCATGGCCACTGGGGCGACCGGCAGCGGGCCCCATTCATATTTTGGCGGCGCCAGGTCTTCCTTGCTCGCCATTGCCTCTTCCCACGAGATCTTCTGGCCCGTATAAGCGGCCATCCGGCCCATGATTGCCATCATCGTGCTGCGGGCCATGTAGAGGCTGTTGTCGATTCGCCGGCCGGCACGGATCGCCGCAAACAATTCGTTATGCTCGACTTGATACATGTTCGGGCTCGGACCGGAATACGTCCATTTGTTCGGACCGAGAATCGAATTTTGCATCAATTGAGCCGAGCCCTTCGTGCCGATGACGTGATCGCTCACGTCGTCTTTGCAATCGGCCATTTGCCGGCAACTCGAAAACACCTTCGTCCCATTGGCGTATTCGAAGACGATCGCGAAATGGTCGTAAATGTTACCGAACATTTCATCCGTGCGCACTTGCCGGCCGCCGACGCCGATCGCGCTAGCCGGCGGCTCGTCGTGCATCACCCAAACCGCTTTGTCGAGGCTGTGGATGTGCTGTTCGGTGATGTGGTCGCCTGAGAGCCACGTGAAATAGAGCCAATTGCGCACCTGATATTCCATGTCGCTCCAGTCGGGCTTGCGGCCGTGATGCCAGAGCGTGCCGGTCAAATAGGTCGAATGAATCGCGGTGACATCGCCGATCGCACCGTTGTGGATGCGCTCGACGGTCGCCCGCTTCGGCGGATCGTAGCGCCAGCACAAACCGGAAACGAGATTGACGCCTTTTTTCTTGGCCTCCTCGGCCGTTGCCAAAACGCTGCGCACCCCGCCGGCATCGACGGCCACGGGCTTTTCGCAAAAGATATGCTTGCCCGCTGCAACGGCTGCCTTGAGATGCAGCGGGCGAAAATGCGGCGGCGTGGTGAGGATCACGACATCGACGCCCGCCCCGAGCACGCCCTGGTAGGCATCGAAGCCGTGAAAACACCGCTCCGGCGTCACGTCGACCTTCTTTTCGAAACCGCGCCGCAATTCGCGGAGGCTCGATTCCAGCCGGTCGGAAAACGCATCCCCCATCGCCACCAGTTTCACATTCTTGTCGGCATTTAGCGCTTGCGACGCCGCGCCGGTGCCGCGGCCGCCGCAGCCGATCAGGCCGACTCGTAGCGTATCGTCGACCGAGGCGTGCGCGCTACGGGCAATGCCGAGCGAGCCAACGAGCGAAGCCCCGGCGGCTGCGACGCTCGTGGTTTTCAAAAAATCGCGGCGATTGGGCGAGGCTGGATTCGGCATGAAATGTTCTCCGGAAATGCTTGTTTGGGGCGGAATGAATCGCGGGGTGGAAAACTCAAATCGTGGATCTATCAAACACAGCACACTAGCCCGAAGCGTTAGCGAGGGAAACGTCAAGCTGCGGCGCTCCCTCGCTAACGCTTCGGGCCAGTGTCGCCGGTCTCTCACTATCGCATCCGCTGCATATATTTCACGAACTCGGTATCGAGGCGGCCCAGATCGTTGCCGAAGGCGAGTTTGAACTCGGCGAGCCGTTGCTCCGGCGTTACCGTGAACAGCGCCTTCTTGGCCGCCATCGTTTCCACGAATTCCGTATACTGCTTCGGTTTTTGGTGGACCAGGAAATACGTCAGCGCCCAAGCTTCCGCATAGGCATCAAGGGCTTGGCGCGCGTCGCGAAAGCGATGGTCGTTTATCATCAGCGATTCCAACGACTTGGTCGGCCGCTCGCGTAAATACTGGCGAAACCGATCCAGCCGGGGGCGATTCACCGCGCCGACGGTTTGCCAGCCGCGTGAATTGTGCAGATCGGGCGTTTCGAAATAGAGCGCGATTCCCTCGCTGACCCACAGCGGCACATCGGCAAACCGCGCTTGCAGACCGCGATTGAACGCCAATTGGTGCGTCGCTTCGTGGATGATCGTGGCCACCATCGCCGCGGCCTCGGGCTGGGCAAGGAGCTGATTGATTTCGCCGGCCGAACCGCGGTGGCCGCCGAGCCGGCGCACCGCTTCGACACCGGTCAGATCGTACATCGTCACTCGGTTGCTGCGCAGGCTGTAGAAGCCGATGATCGATTTCGTCGCCTCGCCGATCTCCGCCTTGGCGTGCGCGGCATACGATTCCTGGTCGGGAAAAACGAGCACCACCAGCGGCAATTCCGGATCATGCAGCTTGACGCCGTGGCTCGGCCAATAGGTCGCAAAAGCGTTGTAAAGTCGTTCGTAAAGCGCCCCGACCCACTGGGCATACACCCGGCTCGTGCCGTAGCAGATGACGTAGTGGGCCGTTGCAAGAACCTGGAAGCCGGGCAGTTCGGCTTGCACGCGCTTGCCCGCCTCGGCGGCGGACAGCGGAGCAAACGCCTGATTGTCGTGCGTGTGGCTGACGATTTCGTTCGGCTCGATGTTCCAGAGCATTCCGTCGGGCGACAGGAGCATCAGCCCGCCGTCCTGCGCAGTGACCAGAAGCTTTCCGCCGATGGTTTGCTGCGATTTATCGCGCAGGAAAGTCACTTGGTCGTCGCCCGCCGCATTCCCATTTGCAACCGGCGCAAGTGCCGCAAGAAGGATCGCCGCGAGCACAAAATGGAATCGTGCTAGACGCATGCAGACGAGCCTGACGAGGCGGGAAAGCGGGGAGAGAATTTATGATCGCTAAATTATTGTAGCCGCCCGCGCCATGGGATAAAAGCGATTGGCGAATCTGCGCGGGTGGGATTGCCGGCGCAATCGGCACTTTCGTCCGCCTCCGGACGACAAAAGGCGCGAAATCTTCCGAACCGGACCGTTGCCATCCGCCGCGGATTTGCCACAATAGCCGGAAACAACGCCGCGGGCTCAAGCCTACAGGCCGCAAGCCGAAACGCGCCGCGCATGTCCTAATTGAGCCCGCCGCCCTCGTGCCTGTAGCCTTCCGCCTTCAGCCTCAAATCCCCGGAGCAAAATCGCATGACTCGCCCTATCACCTTGTTTACCGGCCAATGGGCCGATCTGTCGTTTGAAGACATGGTTCGCAAGGCAAGCGATTTTGGATATCGCGGCCTGGAATTGGCCTGCTGGGGCGATCACTTCGAAGTCGACAAAGCATTGGCCGACGACGGCTATTGCGCCGCCAAGCGCGATCTATTGGAGCGCTACGACTTGGAGGTGCATGCGATTAGCAACCACTTGGTCGGTCAGGCGGTGCTCGATCCGATCGACGAGCGGCACAAGTCGATTTTGCCCCCTTACGTCTGGGGCGATGGCGATCCGGCGGGCGTGAATGCCCGAGCCATCGAAGAAATGAAAAACACGGCCCGAGCCGCCCAGAAGCTCGGCGTGAGCATCGTCAACGGCTTCACGGGCTCGAGCATCTGGCACCTCAACTATTCCTTCCCGCCGGTGCCGCAGAAAATGATTGAGGCGGGTTTCGAGCTGCTCGCCGAGCGCTGGAACCCGATTCTCGACGTGTTCGGCCAGTGCGGCGTAAAGTTCGCCCTCGAAGTGCATCCGACGGAAATCGCGTTCGATCTCTACTCGGCCGAGCGGTCTTTGGCGGCCCTCGATCGTCGCGAGGAATTCGGCTTCAATTTCGATCCAAGCCATTTGCTATGGCAAGGCGTCGATCCGGTCGAGTTCATCCGCGCATTCCCCGATCGGATTTATCACGTGCACGTGAAAGACGCGATCGTGACGCTCAACGGAAAGAGCGGCATTTTGGGAAGCCATCTGAATTTCGGCGATCCGAGGCGCGGTTGGGACTTCCGTTCGCCCGGCCGCGGCGGCGTCGAATTCGAAGAGATCATTCGCGCTTTGAACCAGATCGGCTACGACGGACCGTTGTCGGTCGAATGGGAAGATGTCGGCATGGACCGCGAGCACGGCGCCCGCGAGGCCTGCGAATTCGTGCAGCGGCTCGACTTCACCCCGAGCAACGTCCAATTCGACGCCGCATTTGCGGAATAGGCTGCGAGGGGCGCGACGCTGTGAGGCTATCGGCCAACACCGTCCCGCTGGCTTCTACCGGCGGCCCATCCGCTTGCGCATCTCGAACCCCCTAACGCTAGCCCCCCTAACCCGAACCTATGCTCCCCGCTGCCGAAGTCGCTGCCTTGCTGGCCGAATTGGGAACGACGCATGTCGTGTGGCTTCCCGATTCGGGGTTAGGGCCATGGGAAGCGGCGCTCGAATCGTCGTCGGCATTTCGATTGTTGCGGGTTTGCCGGGAAAGCGAGGCGTGGGGATTGGCGGCCGGTTTGCTGCTCGGCGGTGCGCAGCCGATGATCGTGATGCAAACCACCGGCGTTTTCGATTCCGGCGATTCGTTGCGAAATTTCCTCTTCGACCTACGTCTGCCGCTGTTTGCCATCGTCGGGCATCGAAGTTACTTGGTGGAAAACACGACCGACACCGCCAAATATTTCGCCGAGCCGATTCTGCAGGCGTGGGGACTCGACTATGTGCTCTTGCCGCGAACTGACCAAACGCCGCAACTGCGCCACCACATTTTGAAATGTCGCGCGGCCGGAAAGCCCGGCATCGCGCTGTTGGCCGAAGGACGGATGTAAGCAGGCTGTAGGCTACAGGCTGTAGGCTGCCGGACGGATGACAGCACGGGGGTCTGCCAGGCGGACTCGGCTTGTTGCTCGCCTACGGTTCGCGCGTTGCTGAATCAAACCAAGGCCGGAAGCCCATCATGCAAACTTCGACCTCTGTCCCCGCTCGCCGCCAAATGCCACTGGTCGCCGCGCTGCAAGTTGTGCAGCGTCTGCGAACCGACGAGATTGTCGTCACGACGATGGGCACGGCTCGCGAATGGCCGCGGCTCTCGCACCATCCGTTGGATTTGCACTATCTCCCCTCGTCGATGGGCCAGTCGCCGACGGTTGCACTCGGACTGGCCATTGCCCAGCCGGCCCGCGAGGTGATTGCTTTCACCGGCGATGGATCACTGTTGATGAACCTCGGTTGCCTGGTGACGATCGTTGCCGCGGGAGCAAAGAACCTGACGTTGATTGTGATCGACAATGGCGTTTATGAGGTGACCGGCGGACAGCGGACGGCCGCCGCAATTGCCGGCGTCGATTTCGCCGCGATGGCCCGAGGAGCGGGGTTTGCGAGCGTCGAGCACTTCGATGATCTGGCCGTCTGGCAGGAGCAAGCGACAGCGGTTCTCAAGCGCCCCGGCCCGGGCTGCATCGTGCTTGCTGCGGAGCCGGTCCGCGGCGACTATTTTCTCAATGTCCCCGGGCCGATTGGCCCTCGGCTAGAAAAGCTCCGCGCGGCGCTGAGCGCGCCGCTTCGCTAGGCTGCCGCTGAAAAATAACTTCGGCATCTGAAATTCGGCGCGGGTGCGGAACCGTTCGGCACCGCCGGCAAGCGTATAATGCATTCGCTCATACGCGCGCACTTGTCCGATCCGTCTGATTCGCGTTAAGGTTCGTCCCGATGCAATTGCCTGTCTACATGGACAACCATTCCACGACCCGGGTCGATCCGCGGGTAGTGGCGGCGATGTTGCCCTATTTCAGCGAGCAGTATGGCAATGCCGGCAGCACCAGCCACAGCTTCGGCTGGGAGGCAAAAGAGGCCGTCGATCGGGCTCGCCAGGCGATCGCGGCCGCCATCGGGGCTCAGCCGCGCGAAATTGTCTTCACCAGTGGCGCCACGGAAAGCGACAATCTGGCAATTCGCGGCGTGGCCCAGCGAAATCGTTGCAAGGGAAACCACCTTATCAGTGTCGCCACCGAACACAAAGCGGTGCTCGACACGCTCGGGCATTTGGCGCGGCACGACTTCGAGACGACGCTCTTGCCGGTCGAACCGGGCAGCAGCGCTCGCCCCGGATTGATCTCGGCCGAGCAAGTGGCCGGCGCGATTCGCGACGATACGATCCTCGTGTCGGTGATGCTTGCGAACAACGAAATCGGGGCGATTCAGCCGATTGCCGAGATCGGGGCCGTCTGCCGCGCATCGGGCGTGCCTCTGCATTGCGACGCCACGCAGGCGGTCGGGCGAATTCCGGTCGATGTCGAAGCGTTGCAGGTCGACCTGTTGAGTTTCTCGGCGCATAAGATTTACGGGCCGAAGGGGATCGGAGCGTTGTACGTTCGCCGCCGGCCGCCGCTGCGGCTTGAATCGCAAATCGACGGCGGCGGGCAAGAACACGGCTTGCGCAGCGGAACGCTCAATGTGCCGGGGATTGTCGGCTTCGCGGCGGCGGTTGAACTTGCGTTGGCCGAGATGCCGACCGAAGCGGTTCGTCTGGCCGCGTTGCGCGATCGGCTATTCGCGGGGCTGCAGCGCGAACTGAGCGGCGTGGCGTTAAATGGCCCTGCCCTCGACCGGCCTGGGCTGCGGTTGCCGAACAATCTGAATGTCTCGTTGGCCTATGTCGATGGCGAGGCACTGTTGTTGAGCATGAAGGATCTGGCCGTCAGTTCTGGCAGCGCTTGCACCTCAGCCAACCCCGAGCCGAGCCATGTGCTGCGAGCTCTGGCGCTCGACGACGATCTCACTCGTGCCAGCTTGCGTTTCGGCCTTGGCCGGTACAACACCGATGAAGAAATCGACTTTGCTGTGCGCACGGTGGTTGAATCGGTGGTCCGATTGCGGCAGATGAGTAGTTTGGCGTAAGATGGATGACTGATCCGGTGGCCGACCCAGGCAAATCCGATTGTTGACTTGCTCCGCCGAATCCGGGTATATAATTTCGTTACTAGGGCGGTAGGTACGATCCAATCTCCTTTTGAGAGAGCCAAGATGTCAGTGATGCTAACCGAACGGGCCGCGAAGGAAGTTCAGAAGATCGTTGCAGACCAGAAGATGCCGGCCGAGACGATGCTCCGCATCGGCGTGGCGGGCGGCGGTTGCAGCGGATTCCAATACGCCCTCGGCTTCGACGACAAGTTCGACGCCAAGGAAGATGCAAAAAAGGACTGCTTCGGCGTCACGGTGGTCGTCGACAAGAAGAGCGACCTCTACCTCGACGGCACGACGGTCGACTTTTTCGAAGACATCAGCCGGCGCGGTTTCACGTTCGACAATCCGAACGCACAAAAGAGCTGCGGCTGCGGCAGTTCGTTCCACGCGTAAGCTGATCGGCAGCGCGAACTGCGTTCCACCGCGGTTAGGTGGCGGCATCAATCTCGCTTCAAGCCCAACGAAGGCCAGTAGCGCGGTCGCCAATGGCACGTGCGTTATGGGCTTTCGCTGGGCTTTTTTGTGGTCACCATTTCCAGCGTGGCCGGATTTCGTTGTTCACCACGCAGCCTTCGGGCCATCGGTTTTGGTAGAGCGCGACCAAGCCTTCGGCCGCCCGAGTGGCCATCGCCACGACCGACTCGTCGTCTAGCCCGGCCATGTGCGGGCAAAGCACGACGTTTTCAAGATCGAGCATCGGGTTATCGGGCTGCGGCGGTTCCTGTTGAAACACATCGAGCCCAGCCCCGAATAGATGGCCGCTTTTCAACGCCGCCACAAGGGCCGTTTCGTCGACCAGCCCACCGCGCGATGTGTTCAAAAGCACCGAGCCGGCCTTCATTCGCTCGAGCGACTGGGCGTTGATCATGAGCGCCGTCTGCGGCGTGACGGGGCAATGCAGGCTGACGATGTCGGCCGTGGCCAATAGCGTGTCGAGCGGCACGAGGCGCACACCCAATTTTGCGGTCGACGCAGCCTCAGCAACTGGATCGTGCGCGATCACGTTCAATCCCAGCCCGATGGCGCGCGGCGCGAGAGCCCGGCCGATTCGCCCAAGGCCGACGATGCCAAGCGTTCGACCGGCCAGGCGGGGCAAGAGCCGGCTTCGTTCCCATTTGCGAGCCCGCATCGATCGATCGCGAGCCGGCACGCCGCGAAACACGGCCAGCAGCAATGCGACCGTTTGCTCGGCAACGCAATCGTGATTCGTGCCCGCGGCAATCACCACCGCGACACCATGATCCGTCGCCGCCGCGACATCGATCGCATCGTAGCCGACTCCGTGCCGGGCAATTGCGCGCAGGCGCGTCGCGGCGATCACTTCGCGCGAATATGGTTCGACCGTGGCGAGCGTTCCGTCGATGCCATCCAGCAAGCGGATCAGTGACGCCGGCTCGAATAGCTTCGCGCCCTGGGGAAGATAAACGACCTCCATCCCAGCCGTTTCGAGCAGATCGCGATAGGGCCCCGGCGCGTGTTGAAGAATCGGCGAGGTGATTAGGATGCGAGGCATTGGAATCCAAGGGGAGAGATGCGACGGGACAACCGCAATCCATCGAGCTACTTCAGCACGATTTTCACCGGCTTCGGATTCAAGCCTGCTTCGACCGTAATATCCTCGTCGGTCTTGCGCTTCTTGTTGTGGATCAAGCCGGCGGCGGAGAGCTTGTATTTGCCGGGCGGCACCGTGGGAAACGTGAAATTGCCATGCTCATCGGATTTCACCGGATCGATTTTCACTTTCGGATCGCCGGTGAGCGTCAACGTGACGGCGGGAATCGGATCGGGACCGAAAAACACCGTGCCCGTCAGCCGCGATGTTTCGCTCGAGTCTTGTGTTTTCGCTTGATCCAGGGTGATCACATGGCACTTCACTTTCGTGAAAGCGCTTTCGTTTCCGACCTCGTCGGTCGCGCGAATCAAAAGCGTAACATCGCCCGGGTTGAGCAGTTTGGTCGGCAGCTTGGTCGTCCAATAGCCGGCACTATTGCGGTCCATCAGCACGGCCGGGGCGGTGCCGCCGAAATGCCCGGTTCCCAGCGGATCGAATGCCGCCTCGATTTTCGAAACCCCGCTCAACTCGTTGTCGGTGGCCCAAACCGAAACCTCTTCATCTTTCGGGCCGATCACGACCACCGGCGGCCGTAACTCGACGCGCTCGATCTGCGGCGGCGAACCATCGAGCACGATGTCGACTGGGTTGCTCCATCCAGGTTTGCCGCCCGCGAAAACGCGGCCCAGCAATTCCACGCGGGCATTGCGCAGCCCGGGCACCGGCACGGGGAACTGGTGGAAGTCGCCGACGCGGGCCTCGAGCGTCAGCAGGCCATCGGGCGCCACGCGGTCCAGCCCGATCGCAACTTGCCGGTCATTGTTCAGCCGAACGGTGCGGTCGCCGCGCAAATCGCGCTGGCGATTCACGTCGATCCCGATCTCCACCATGTCGTCCGGGTTGTCGAACGCCCCGAGCGGCGAATCGACCTCGAAATCGGCCGGCAAACTGTCGATCGGCGCCTTATATGCCGCACCGGATAACGGCAGGAGAATGCGAAATTCTCGCAAGTCGAGCGACTCGGCCACGTCAGGCGATTCCATGCCGATCGGCACCTTGAACACAAACCCACGCGGATAACCATCGATCGAAATGCGAACCGTCAAAGTCTTGCCGGGTTGGGGCACGACGTCGGCATACAGATTCGCCTCGTAGTCGGGGGCGAGCAGGTCGCCATCCAATCGCGTTTGCGTTCCGGCGGGCGGCGCCGGAACCAAATCGGCATGCACATGCACGATGCCTGGCGGCAGGAGTGATTTATCCTGCGGTTGGACCCGAATTCGCAGCCGGCCCGCGTCGAAATCGTAAGCCAGGTGGGCATGAACGAATCGCCGCGGCCGCTGCGGCGCGACATCGAGCCAGCGGACCGTCGTCAATTGCGTCTGATGATCCATGATTACCGCCACCAAACCGTGTTCGAGCGGCGTTCTGAGTGGCGCAAGCGGAGCGGGCGCGGCCTTGGCGTTGTCGCCGCCCGCACCGCCCTCTTCGCCAGCGGGCGGTGCGGCGTCGTCGGGCTTTTTCTCTCCCGGCGTTTTCGGCGGCGGCGGAAACGGAAGCGCAACCACGCGGCCACCCGTCGGCACTGCTATCTTTTCCAGCGACACCAGCGGCACCGTCGTGCCGAATCGGCTGAGCACGATTGCCGCGTCGCCGGCCGAAAGGGCCGTCGGCGGCGGGAGGACAACCGGGGCGTGTTCCGCACTCAGCAATTGCACATCGACCGTGCGATCCGTCAAACCTCGGTTCACGAGCCCAAGTCGATAAATCGTCTTCCGATTCGGGAATGGATTCAACTGCACGCGTGTTGCCGAGGGCGTCCATGTGCCCGGTGTGCCTTCAACCGCCAATTCCAAGGTTTCGGGCGGCGGGAGGATCACTTCAATCTCGTGCCGCAAATAGGCATCGGCGGAAATCGCTTTGACGATCAAGCGCGTCGACTGCCGGGCTCCCGGCTTGGCGCGAATCGTCAATCGGAACGGTTCGCTATCGCCGGCATGCAGCAATAGGCTCGACGCCAAGCCGAGGCGATCCGGTCGCAAGGGAAGTTGCTCGTCGGCGGCCGGACCCGTGGCGAGCGGCTCCGCCTCGAGTAGCGGCTGCTGATAAATTACCGGCTTCGTCGGCGGCGCCACCTCGATCATGTTGGGGTCGTAATCGACCATCAGCCATACCGGCGCCGTGTCGGCTCCGGTGCGGCGGACTACGATATCGGCGACTTGCTCCGGCATGGTGGTCAGGCCGACCGTTGTTGGACCGGTCAACTGCAGCGGCATGTCGCCCAGAATCGGCAGCGGCGGTTGATGCGGAATTTGCTCCGCTTGCAGACGATACGATCGAGCGGCGTCGGCGAGATAATCGGAATCGGCCGAAGGTGCATCGGCCGCGGCCGCCTCGAGCCGTTGCTCCTCCCATGCGAGAAGATCGAACATGTCGGTATTGCTCAGCGCGGCGATCGGGTTGGCATCGCTCAATTGCTTTACGTCCCGGGCATCGACCAGCTGCAGCGCTCGAACGGATTGGCGAAGTGTCGCAAGCCGCGTGGGGCGGCTGGCTCGGAGCGAGAGATCGGAATTTGCATCAATCGCAGTTTCGATTTGCCCAGGCAAGCCGCGATCGAATTCGCGCATCGCGGCGCCAAAATGCCGCGCTGCGAGCCACACCGCGTCGGACGCCTGTGCGGCGGATTGAGCGGCATCGGTGGCCTTCGCATCAGAGTGCTCCGCGCCGGCTGGATTTCCGGCGACTGGATCCTCGGCCGAACTAGCCGAACTCACTAACGGGTCGGCCGACGCCGCGGCGAGCGATTGGATCGCGGTGTGCAGCGCGGCGTAGGCATCTGCGAGCGGCGCGATCGCCTTTGCGGCCGGCGAATCGGCGGACCCGGTTGTTTCGCTCGCGCCCGTCGCCAACCGCGCGAGCATCAGCTCCAATCTGGCTCGCGATTCGACTTGACGCCATTGGTCGGGCGTCGCCGGCGGCGGCGGCTCGATTTCGCCTGGAACGAGGGCCGGACGGTAGCTTTTTGCAAGGCGCGTATCCGCGTCGCTGAGAGCGACTAGAAGTGTCTCGCGAATCTCGGCGTTCGGCAGCGGCGTAGAAAGCAGCGATTCGATGCGGCTCAGGCGACCCGCGGAGCCACGGCTCGCCAATGCGGCCACCGCGATATCACCGAGCCCGCTTTCTACTTGCTCCACCAGCGGCGTCATCTGAGCCGTCAGATTGCGAATCTGATCCAGTTGGGCGGGATCGGCCGAATCGAGCGCGGCCGACAGAGCCGCCATATCGTCGAACAAGGTGAGCATGTCGGCCGGATGCGGCGTTTCGGGCGACGGCGCAATCACGATCGGATCGTACCAAGCCACGTAGTACGGTGCGCGGTTCAACAAATCGTTCTGCAATTCGATTGCACCGGCCACCACCGATGCATCGTCGGCAGCCTGTTGATACAAATTGATGGCTTGCCGCAAAAGGCTACTGCCCCGCTCCTGTCGATCCGTGCCGACGCCGTCTTCGAGAATTCGCTCGCCGGCCAAACGAAGCCGATCGGCCGTTTCGACGCGGTGATGAATCCACGGCAGCAGCGACGCTTCGATCGTGACCACCTGCTGCGCCAGCCGCTCGGCGTGCAGCGCCAGTTGAACCGCCGGCCAATTGATCTCGCCGGATGGGGCCTTCGCCGCTGTCGACAGCGAACGCGCCAAACGCACTTCGGCGAAGCGATCCAATTGGGGATTCAATTTGGCCACCCAGGCGGTGAACTCGGGCAATGTGCCGTCTTGGCTGAAACGGTCGATCGCCTGGCTTGCGGCCACAACGTCGGGCGTGAGCGGTTCGCTGCCGCGATCGGCGTACAGCCGCGCCATAGCAAGCGAGTTGGGGCCATCGACGCCCGCGGGCAACCGCGGCGCGAATGCTGCGATTTGCGCGGCAAAATCCGGCGGCTGATCCTCATCGAGCGGAGCGACGCGAGGCAACTGGCCAAAGCGTGGCAGCAATTTCCGCAGCCGCTCGGCCATTGCATCCTGGTCGGTTTCCCCGCCCGCCATTTCGAGATGTTCCTCGGCCAGCAACCAGGATTGATATTCATGCCAAAGTTGCGGTGCATAGTCGACAGGGCGAGGCTCATCGTCGGCGGCTTCCGATCGGTCGCGCCATTTCCAGCAATCGAGCAGCAATTGAGCGGCTTGTTCCGATGAATCGTCGGTGGAAACGGGGGGCGAAGCAGTCTTTGAGGCGGGAGACTTGCCGCTATCGGCACTCGCCGGCGCTGGGCTGCTTGGCGTCGCGGCGGCGGTGCCGGCACTTGCGGCGGCGCCATTCTCTGCGGTCGCGGCCGGCTTCTCGCCGGGGTTTGCGCCGGAATCGGCCGGCGGAATCGCCGCGGGTGCTTCGGGTGGGCCGGCACTTGGTGTTGCGTTCGCTGCTTTATCGCCCCCGGGGGCGGCGGTCGGTTGGGCCGGTTGTTGGCCTCCAGCGGGCTGATTTGCCGGCGCGGCGTGTTTTGCTCCCCCTTGCGCTGCTTGATTGGGACCCTGAATCTCCTTGGACACTTTCTTGCCGGTCTTGATCGAGCGCTTGGCTGCTTTCGCGCCTGGCACCTTCTTCGTGGCCTTTTTCGAGGCAATCTTTGCCAGCGGCGAAAGTTCATGGTGCACTTCCGAACCATAGGGAGAATTTGCCAAGCCGCCGGAACCGCCCGGCGAATTTGGCAAATGCACGCTTGCTGCAATGTCGTACGGCGCGGGCATCAGCACCGGCGGATCGACTTGCGACCAATCCGCTCCACCGCCCCATAGCAGTATCGGTGTTTGCGCTTCTCGTCCGCCGCTCGCCTCACGCACCCAGGCGGCCGTGTTCGTAGCGACGTAACGGAACAATTCGTCGAGATCGATGCTATGATCATCGTTTAGATCGGCCGCCCCGCGCAATCCGCGCACCACGAAAAAGCTGAACACCGAGCGCTCGAGCGACCATGACACATGCGACCGCTGAAATGCGGCATTCGAATCGAGCACCCACAGCGATGGATCGCCGGTCGCCACGACTTCGTGCTGCAAAAGCCGCGGAAATTCATTCACCAACAGCCCCAGCCGCGGATCGCAGGGAATCCGGCCGGAGTCGAGAACCAGGAGCTTCACCGATGCCGTGGATGCGCTAAGCTGTGCGAGCAGATCGCGAACTCGATAACGCCCGGCGGCAGGGTTGGCCGGATCGAAATTGCGGCAAAGCAGATATGGCACTCCGTCGTCGGACACGCCGTGCGCGTCGACGTAGACCATCATCACGCCGTCGCCGTTCGGCACTGCGTCGGCAATCGCCGGCCCGAGCGAGCCCATCGCCGACGGACTCTGCAGATTTCGCCAAGCCAACGGGCCGGTTTGCGAACCTTGCCGCGCCAGAAACGGGCTCACTCCGTTGCGGCCTTTCATCGCCTCGAAATCTTCCAAGGCAAACGGCACCGGCGGGGCTTCGAGCGCGTGGTAATCCGTGCCGCTGAGAAATGCCATCTGCGCGTTCGTGTGAAATAGCGGACGAAACACCAGCCAGCCGAACGCCGCGATCATCCCCAACAGAAGCAATGTCACCAGCCCGCGACGGACATATCGCGTCCGTGCCCAAGCGGCCAATGGCGGGGCCCGCCATGTGCTTCGCCCGAGCGGATTTCGAGACCGCGACGCGTGCGGGACCGTGATTGCTTGCGTTTGATCCGTCATGTGCGACCGTTCACCAGAGAGAGCTTGTGAAAGAATGGCGACTGGCTCCGAACCCGGTCGAAAAAACCTCGAAAAAATGGTTTCCGTGAGGTGCCCGTCCCCATTCTTTCACATCCTCAAAGTCCGTATCTCAGGTATAACCCGCCGACCGATTCCAGGGCAACAGCGATCATTGCTCGGACCGCGCTCCACGCGGCGGTGTGGCACTGGCGAGCGCAGTCTGCCAGTGGCGGCGCGCCGTTTGAGGTGGCGAATTTTTGCCTGGGGCGGAGCGGCGGCGATTTGTGGCGCTTCCGCGCGCTTGCGGCGATTCCACTGGCAGACTTCGCTTGCCAATGGCACACTGCCTTCTACTGGATAAGCCAGCAGTGACACCCAACCGTGCCGTATGACCGAGCCGGCTATTCGCCGCCGAGGCCTGCCGGGCGGCGGCCGCTGGTGTAGGCACAGAGCGCAATCCCGCCAAAATAGAGCAGCGACATCGGCACTGCCAGAAGGGCCATACTCGAAACGTCGGGTGACGGCATCAAGATCATCGCGATCACGAAAATCGCCAGAATGGCGATCCGCCATTGCTTTCGATACGCTTGCACCGACACCAAGCCGATCCGATTCATGAATAGCATCACCAGCGGCAATTGAAACCCGACGCCAAACGCCAACGGCAAAAACAGCACGAAACTGAAAAACTCCTCGATGCGCTGCTGCGGATTGATATTGAGATATTGATTGAAGCCTAAGAGGAACTTCAATACGATTGGAAACGCCACGAAAAACCCCATCAACACTCCCGCCAGGAACAACCCGATGCTGAACGGAAGAAAAATATAGACGTAACGCCGCTCATGCGGATACAAGCCGGCGGCAACGAATAGCCACAATTCGCGAAAAATCATCGGGCTGGCGAGGATCACGCCTGTCAGCATCGCCGCCTTGAGATAAATCATGAACGGCTCGATCGCATTGAACGACTGGAGCTGCACGCGCGGGTCGTTCTTGCTCTCGCGCCAAATCATGATCGGCAGCAGCTTGGCATCGTTCGGCGAGGGAGCGGCGGCGCTGGCAGCGGCGCCGGTCGGCTTTGCGGCGTCGCCGGGTGGTTTTGCCGCATCGCCTGGCGGATTCGCGGCATCGCCGGCCGGCGGTTTCGCGTCGCCGGCTGATTTTGACACGTCCGGCAATTTTGATAATTCCGGAAATGTGTGCGAAAGCTCCTTGAGCACCACCGTCGGCTGAATGTACACCTCTTCGCTGATGAAGCCGTCGTTGATTAGCCGCTGGTCGAGTGGCGGAAGCTCTCCCTTTGCCAATAGCTCGGCACGGGCTTTCTGCTCATAGAAATTCGCCAGCGCATTTTCCATCGGGGCTTCGATGAGCTGGATGACCCATTGGCCAATGACGAAGCCGATGATCACGCCGAAAAACAACCACATCGCCGCGCGAAACAGCCGGGTCCGCAGTTCTTCGAGGTGCTCCCCGAAGCTCATCGAACTGTGGCGGAACAGGTCGTCTTCGTTTAATTCGGCCATCTATTGAGCAACAGATTGAGATTTGAACAACTGCGACCCGAAACGTGAAAATGCCAGGCTCCCGCTTGGTCGTCCTGTTCAATTGGCAATCCTACCCTCAATAGGAAAATTAGCTTCCGCGGGAGCCGATGCGACGGGGCAGGCGCGGAAAGAGGTGGGAACCTGGGAAGGAAGCACCAATGATACCACCAGGAATGGCCGCGAGCCATAGAGCCCTCTCAGCCGGGCCACCACGACACCCCTGGGTAATACAGCGCGGCCTGCCGCTCCGCGAATGCAGATTCTAGCGGCAGCGCAAGCCTGTCCGCGGGGAGCGATCGCCCGGCGGTGCGGTTTCGGCGGCAAGTTGTCGGCGACCGGTTGCCGATTTCAGGCGGAGGACGACCGATCCTTGTGTGAGATCAAAGCATGTTTCGCCGCGGGATGCTGTTTTTCGTCGCGATGTGTGCCGCGGTCGGTGTTCCCTATGCGGCGAACGAATGGGGCAAACCGCGGCAAGTTGCCGGACAGCCCAATGGGGCCGCGGCAAACGGTGGCCCAGCGAATCCGGCCGGATTTCCCGGTGCCGCGTATCCGACAACCGCCGCCTATGCGAACGCTGCCGCATCGCTCGACGGCGTTGCCCCCCTGCCGTCGATCGCCGGGCTGCCGGCCACGGATGCGGAAATAAACGCTCCGCCAGTCGTCGAAATGTCGGATGCGCTGCGATTCGACGTAACCGCGTCTTGGATCTTGGGACGCTGGCCGCGAGTCACGGCCGGGCTGCCCGACGCGGGCCTGCAGGGCTTTCGCGTGGCGTTCATGTCGGGCACTCAACAAGACGATGTTGCCGGCTCGCTCACCTACTATTTCAACCGCGAGCACCTGTGCCAACGAATCACATTTCAAGGCACGACGGGCGACGCCCGCAAGCTCATTACGCTGTTGGCAAGCCGCTACGGTTTCGTAAAGCAAACGAGCGACGATCCGGGCATGTGGCTGTATCAAATTCGCTGGAACGGCCGAGCAACGAGCGAGTTGCAAATTCGCCCGGCCCGGATAATCCGCGCCGACGCCCCGAACGCCCGCTTCGAGGTGCTGTTGGCGATGAACGACGCCTCAGGGCATTAGAACCCGGTGTTTTCATTGCATTCCTTGATTGGGATCCATGGATGACGACCTCCCTGGCGGGGAACCATCGTCAACTTATCCGAGCAATGCAGATTGCGCCAGTCGATTTTGCGGCACCCGCCCTCGATCAAATTGGCACACGCAATTCCGAAAATCTGCGGATTGCCGCGGCTTCCGTTGCTTGGGATGGCTGGGAATCGTAAGCTGAGCCGGCAACCGTGCGATTCCCCCAGTTTTCTCAGCCTTCCGCCGTCGTGCTGATGGACCTTCTCACGACGGGCTTCGTCCGGTATGATCCGCCGCCCGCTTTGGAAACCGAAATCGGATTTCAGTTTTCGGACGCGGTCTCAACCTCAACCGCAATTCGGTTCGACCGGCAGTCCGCGAGCGATGCGAACCATTGCGGGCCGGCCAATGTCCTTGCTCGTGTTGAGATCGTCTCGTGGATATTCCAACTCGATGAACACCGGGCGATCTTTCCGTGGCTTGTGAGATAGAAACAGCCGAGTGTATTGCGGCGACGGGCGTCTGCATCGCGCCGTCGCCAGTTACGTCGCCGTCGCCAGTTTCGCCCAAGCGCCAGAGCGAGACGCGGCGGAATCTTCGCATCAGCGTTGCCGACGGGCTGGCTTGCAGCATCATGATCGGCATCGGCGAGACGTATTTGCCGGCGTTCGCGCTGGCGTTGGGCACCGGGCAGGTTCTGGCCGGCTTGATCGCGAGCGTGCCGATCTTTGCCGGGGCGATGTTGCAATTGATTTCGCCGGCCGCGATTCGCTGGCTCGGCTCGAATCGCCGTTGGGTGATCGGCTGCGTGACGGTGCAGGCGATCAGCTTCTTGCCCATGCTGGCCGCGGCGCTGGTCGGCCATATTTCCACGGCACTATTGTTTCTGCTCGCGGCGGTGTATTGGGCTTCGGGAATGGCGTCGACGCCTGCGTGGAACCATTGGATCGACACACTAGTCCCGCAGCGAATTCGAGCCCGATACATGGGCCGCCGCTCGCGATTCCTGCAAGCCGGAATCCTCGCCGGCTTTGTCGGAGGCGGGCTGGCGTTGGAATTCGGCGAGACGCTCGGGCGGCCGCTATGGGCGTTTGCCATGCTGTTTCTCGTCGCATCGATTTGCCGGTTCATCAGCGCGGGTTTTCTGTTAGCTCAAAGCGAGCCGGTGCACGTCGGCGCCCAGGGCTCGATTGCCGGGTTGCGCGGCGCCTGCAGGCGGTTGCGGAAAGATCGCGAGGGGCGGTTGCTGGTCTATCTGTGGGCTCTGCAAATGGCGGCACAAACGGCGGGCCCGTTTTACGCTCCCTTCATGCTCGGGCTGCTGAAGTTTTCCTATCTCAAATACATGCTGATCGTTTCGGCGGCATTGATCACCAAGGCCGTGGCGCTGCCGACGCTCGGAAAGGTGGCCCATCGTTTTGGGGCCCGGCGGCTGTTGACGTTTGGCGGAATTGCCGTGATCCCGCTATCGACGCTGTGGATCCTTTCGCAGGGAACGACGTACTTGCTGAGCGTGCAAGTGATCTCCGGCGTATGTTGGGCGGCCTACGAATTGGCAACACTGCTGATGTTTTTCGAGGCCGTCGAGCGGCGGCAGCGAATCGGAATGCTGACGCTCTACAACATCGGCTATGCGGCAGCGACCGTGGCGGGCGCATTGTGCGGCGGCGCGGTTCTGGCGTTCGTCGGCGAGCCGGGCGGATATTTCGCCGTATTTGGCCTCTCGGCGATCGCGCGCTTCGCGACGATGCCGCTATTGCTGCGCATCGGGGCCGCGGCACCACCGATCATCGCCGACACCATTTCCGACGCGCCCGCCGAAACGGCGGCTGCTGAATTTGCCGACGAGGAAGTCGACCTAGCGGCGCCCCCGCAGGTCATCGAGATGATCCCACCCTTCGCGGCCGTCGAAGATCTGAGCGGCAGCCAAGTGGCATAGGCGTGCGGCAAACCCCAACGGGGTTTCGCTCCACAGCCTGGGGTCGGCCGCCTCGGCGGACTACCCCGGGTAGAGAGCATAAGATTCGGCCCTACCCCAACGGGGCTTGGCCAAAGCCGCAACCATCGCGCACACCGGCGCCTAGCGCCTTGCTTATGGCAAGTGGAACAGCCGCGGCCACCATGCTTCGGCGCGCAGATAGGAAACCAGTTCGCACAGCACCGGCAGCCACAGCCAGCGACTGGTTCGCATCGCTTCCGACCACAAGCCGCGTACGCTCACGATGAGCTTTTGGGGAGTTTGCAGCAATCGAAACCGCGGCCAGAACCGCGGCACACGCTGGCAATACTCATCGAACGGTTGGCCGAATTTCTCGCGCAGCATCTGCTCTTCCGTCAAGACGGTGATCGACAAGTAGTAGCCCGACATCAATATCAGGCCCAGCCCAAGTGTGAACGATTCAAGGAAGAACACGACGGCAAGCGACATGAACAGCGTGCCGACGTACAGCGGATTGCGGCAGACGGAATACGGGCCATCGGTGACGATCATCCAATGCTTTCGGCCGCCGATGTAGATCGTGGCCCACCAGCGCCATCCGGCGCCGACCATGAACAGAAACCAGCCGATGAAATCGCAGCCCAGATCGCCCCAAGAGCCCTCGACGGCGGGCGGCTTGGAAAAGACGCAGCCGATCGCAAATGGGGCGATAATCAGCAAACTGACCCAGGCCCGCGAACGCACCAACCAATTCCATCGCATTGGGGTGCGATCTTCCACCATCGTCGTCGTGGCCATAACACTTGTCCCGGTCGAGTCGTCGGACCCAGCTAGCGGCAAAGGACTCACCGCCTGATGCGGATTCCCGCAGGCGCGAGAGCCTACCAGGGGATTTGGATTGTGTCAAAGCCAGCACGACAACCGGCGATCGGCCATGCGGAATGGTGAAACGGCGTAGCCACGTGCAACGGCCGAAACGGGGGCGTTCCTTCCGCCGTCGAAGGCAATGCTACGGCTGTTCGCCGATTTTCTGGACTTAGGCTACAATCGATGCTTACCCGGAAATCTGAAATCCCACGAATTCGGCCGATCGGCGTGCGATCGAGTCGGCCAACTCCTTGTCCGGCGGAACTATGAGACGTGAATTCGTCGATCTGCTTTGTTGTCCAAACTGCCTCGCCGATTTGCGGATCGACGAAAGTCATGCTGATGCTGGCCATGTGATCGACGGGTCGTTGGCCTGCAGCAACTGCGAAACCCGATTTCCGATCACCCGAGGCGTCCCGCGCCTCTTGCCGGACGATGGCAACCGCTCGCAGATTCGCGAAAACACTGCCGAGCGGTTCAGTTTCGAATGGCACCATTTTGCCGACTTCGACGTGGCCGTCGAAGAACAAAGCATGTCGACTTGGATGAGCCCGAGCCGATTGGATGATTTAAAGGGCCTCACGGTGCTTGACGCGGGTTGCGGCATGGGTCGTCATGCCGTGATTGCCGCGGCCCACGGCGTCGGCCGGCTCGTCGGTCTCGATCTTGGCAATGCGGTCGATGCCGCGGTTGCAAACACAAAGCATCTGGAAAATGTCTGCATCGTCCAGGGCGATATCTACCATCCACCCGTCAAGAACGGCGCATTCGACGCCGCCTATTCTCTTGGCGTGCTGCACCATTTACCCGATCCGCAATGCGGCTTTAAGGCATTGGCGCCAAAGGTGAAGCCGGGTGGATGGATCCATGTCTGGCTATACGGTCGCGAAGGGAATCGGATGTTGCTGCTGGTGCTCAATCCGATCCGGCGGGTTACGTCGCGGATGCCCTTGGCGCTGCTGAAAATTATTTCAGGCGTGACCGCTGTACCGGTTGCGCTCGCCGCGAAGACGCTTTACCGGCTGCCGTGGCTTGGTGCGCGATTGCCGTACGCGGCGTATATGTGTTGGCTGGACCCGGCATCGTTCGCGAAAATCCATGCCATCGTTTTCGACCAACTTTTGGCCCCGGTGGCGTATTACATGCGCCGCGACGAGGTATTGCGATTGGCCGACATACCAGAATGCACGGTGCGGGCTATCGAGCACAACCGCGGCATGAGTTGGGGCCTTACGGTCCAACGAACGCCGAATGGAGAATCCGGCAAATTGCACAAGACTGAATCTGCCGCACGGTGAATCCAATAACACCGCGTTTGCTGGCGGCCCGGGCGAGTGAATCCGCGCGGTCTCGCCATCTCAAAAACCCTTGAAAACAATCGCCGTTGGCCGTACCCTGGAGATTGCGGCAAGTTGCACCAACGGATGCTGCCGTAGCTGGAAACGGTTTTTCTACCCAGGTCGCGCTCGGCGGCCAGCAATGCAGCGGCGTGAATGCGAACATGGCCGAATCGTTCGATCCTTATCTCCGCTGGCTTGGCATTCGCGAGGCCGAACGACCGCCGAACCACTATCGCCTACTCGGCTTGGATCTTTTCGAAAATGATAGCGACGTTATCGCGGTTGCGGCCGACCGGCAGATGGCCCATGTGCGAACGTTTCAAACCGGGCAATATGCCCCGTTGTCGCAACGCCTGCTCAACGAACTGGCCGCTGCCCGAATTTGCCTGCTCAAGCCCGAAAAGAAGGCGGCCTACGACGCCCTGTTGAAGCAGCACCTGGGTGCGGTGCCCGTTGCTGCGCGGCCGAAAGGGCCGGCTGTCGCTGGGAATACGGCAGCGAACGCGAATGCAGCGTCTACGACTTCGCTGCCTCGGGCCCAAGCCGTCGGATCAGGGGCCGGCGCCAAGAGAGCCAAGGCAGTCGCTGGGGCTCCCCAGAAAGCCGAGCCCGTGGATGGGGCTGCTCCCGCCGAAGCCGAGGCAGCGCCGGACAACGACGTTTTGGACCTTGGTTCGTTCGCCCCAACGGCCGGCATCGGCCATGCAGCGAGAAAATCGTCGAGACCGGCAGCTAGCAAATTCGGGCCCGCGCGAAAGCGTAAATCGCTTCTCCCCTGGATCGGCTTGGCCGTGGCTGCGGTTTTGCTCGTGATCGGCGTGATTATCTTCAAGTCTGCGAACGAACCGGCTCAAGTGGCAAATGCCGATGGGGCTGGCGCTACGACGACGCCGTCCGCCAGCCCGCCGAATGCCAACCCGGCCCACCACACATCGCAACCGAGGGCGGTGATATCCGATAAATCCGCCACGCGTTCGCCGCCTGCAAGCAACCCCACGAGGGGCGCAGACCACAATCCTGCCGACCGTCCACCAGTTCAAGCCGGCACGGGCACCGAGGATGCCGGCGGTCCGGCGGAAACCGAGAGGCCGAGCAAGTCGCCCTTGGCAAAAAATTTGCCGCCCGAGCCGCCGGTCCATCCGCCGCGCGATGTGGCCCTGGTCGAGAATCCGCCGCAGCATGATTTGCCGGATAACCTGCCCCCCGCGCAATCCGAACCCCAAACCCCGAACCCCAAACCCCGAGCCCCAAACCCCAAACCTCGGACCGAACCGCCGCCCAAGGCCAAGCTGCCGCCGGTTCCCGACAAGGAAGCGCTGGCCGCTGCCGAAAAAACGATCCTGTCGGTCTACAAGACCGACATCGAGCAGGCGAACCACGGCGCCCCCGACGCTAAGGCGGCCCTAGCCAAACAATTCATCGCGCGCGGCATGGAAACCGCCGACAATCCGGCCGCCCGTTATGCACTGCTAACTCGCGCTCGCGATTTGGCCATCGCGGGCGGCGATGTTTCGACGGCGACCGACGCTTTGAAAAAGATAGCGGACGCGTATGCCATCGAGCGGCCAGACGACCAATTGGCCACTTGCTTTGCCGCGCTCGCGAAAACCGTGCGCACGCGCGAAACCGCGGATGCCTTGCGTGTCGCTGCGGAATCCGCTGCCGAGCGAGCGTTCGCCGCCGACGATTTTGAAATCGCCGGCCGGTTCACCCGCTTGGCGTTGGGCATGGCCACGAAGCTGAAAGATCCGATGGCCGTCGCCGAATTGAAATCGAAGCTGAACGAAATCGAGCTGTGCAAGAAGGAATTCACAAAAATCTCCGATTTGCTAACCCAATTGCAAACCGACCCCGGCAACGCCGCAGCAAATCTGGCCGTCGGCCGCTTCTACGCATTCGTCAAAGGCGATTTCGATAAAGCGCTGCCGTATCTGGCAAAATCAAGCGACGCGGCGTTGAAAGACGTTGCGGACAAAGACTTGGCCGCCCCCACCGCGGCCGCCGACCAAGCGAAGCTCGGCGACGCATGGTGGGCCCTCGCGGAATCGAACCACGAGCCCGCAAAATCGCATCTCCAATCCCGCGCCGCGGATTGGTATGCCAAAGCAGCCCCGAATCTGAAAGGCCTCGCGAAAGGCGAAGTTGAGGCGCGATTGAAAGAAATCGAGGCAATGGGGCGTGTGGCCGGGCTGACACCTCGGTCCCTAATCGTGAGAATGCTAACCGAAAATGTGTGGACCATCCACTTTGACGGCAATCCGGACGCTCACCGCCAGCCGGACCTGGGGGGCTTCAATTACCCACGCTACCACTTTTTCGCGGACGGAACTGCGAAGCCCGAGGGTCAACCGGCACTCGGTCATTGGGCCTTGGAAGGGAACGTTGTGACGGTGCGCTACGGCGAGGCATCGCCCGGCGACGGCTGGGCACAGCTTGTCCACACGTTTCGTATCACCGGCGATACGCTGCACGCGGAGCAGTACAGGCTCCCGAACGTTCAGTTGATCAACAAGGGAATTGGCGAAAGGGTGAAGTAGGCCAAAACCTCAATCCATACACAAGCACTACCACATGAGAGCCGCAACGTACGCCGCCGAGGCGGAAGTCGAGGAATACCACTGGTGGTTCGCAGGCCGCCGCAAACTGTTTGCGCGAATCATCAAGAAAATGGCAACGCCACGGGACGCGGCCATCCTCGACGTCGGATCAAGTACCGGCACGAACCTGCGCATGCTGCGGGATGCCGGTTTCACCAGTTTCCAGGGCGTCGATATCAGCCCGGAGTCGCAATATTTTTGCAACGCAAAAGGGCTCGGGCCCGTCGAATTGGGAAGTATCCTCGACCTGCCCCACCCCGATTCGTCGTTCGACCTCGTGCTTGCGACGGACGTCATTGAGCACATCGACGACGATCTTGCCGCGATCGGCGAACTGCGCCGGGTTTTGCGGCCCGGGGGCCTCGCGCTTATCACGGTGCCTGCCTTCGAGTGCTTGTGGGGGCCGCAAGACGTTGTAGCGGAGCACAAACGTCGGTATCGGATTCACAATCTTCAGGATACGATTAAGCGTGCGCGGCTGGAGATTGTGGAACGATATTACTTTAACTTCATACTCTTCCTGCCAATTCTCTTTGCTCGGAAAGCGCTCCGGCTGCTGTCGGTGCCGATCCGGAGCGAGAACGACCTGAACTTTGGGCTGATGAACGCCGTGCTTCGCGCCGTGTTCGAAATTGACACACGGAGCGCAGCGGCAATTAACCCACCGTTCGGCGTTTCGATTCTGGCGCTTTGCAGAAAGCCGTCGTTGCCCGCCGCCCCGACCAATCCGACTTGATAATGCTTCCCGGTGCCTTCGGCCAATCGGTGAACTTGTCACGATTGGACACGGGCCGCTAGCAGCCTTCCGAATCGGAGTGTGAGCCAATCCGGCCGACGCCCTCGAGCGGGCAACCCCTCGAAGTCCGCTGGAGGTCGAGGGGATCACTACCATTACTATTAGCTCCTCGGCGGCGGAACTGTAAAGATTGAGGCCACCCCCTCCCGCCAATGGACGCTCGACAGGCGTAACGTGCGCAATTGGGGAACTGGCGTGGCGATTGCGGCTCGGAAGGCAGTCGGACCGTCTCGCCGAAGTTGCGGCGCAACAACCGCGAGTAAACGACGCGAACCCACGGCCAGTTTGAACTGAACGGTAGGGTGAGTCATCTTGGCGTCAAGTGGCGGATTTCTTCCGACCAGCCGTGCGCACCGTCCGGATCGGAACCCGCGGCGGTCGATGGCCTGGTTGCCGCTCCGACAACCTGGAGGCCGGCCCGGCCGAAGCCAGGCAAACGCACGACCAAATCATCCAGGCGGGTTGCTAACCGCGTTAAAGCACGAATTCCTGGAAGGAATCGAAACCAGCGATTGAAAACCAGAACGTCGCTATTCTCGAACAGACAAAAACCAAAAAAACCATACGTCTGCCATATTCCCAGTTCGAAGCCGGCTGCCTGGAGCAAGGGAACCGTCTCCTCCCATCGTAGCGGCCGCTCGGTGTCGAAATCGAGTGCCGGCGAGACCTTGTAAATCACGTATCGCAGCCAGCGCCAGAGAAAAAAATCGCTGACCGGCTCCCGCCATATAAATCGGCCACCCGGCTTGAGGATTCGAAACACCTCAGAAAACAGCCGCCGACGATCATTGACGTGATGTATGCCGCCGAACATGAATACATTATCGAATGCCCCGCTGCGCAACGGCATCGCCGTCGCGTCGCCTTGAACAAAGAGGTAGCGGTCCGGCCCGAGATCGGCCCGCGCAGCCCGCAACATATTCAGCGACACGTCGAGCCCGATGCCACGCTCCACGCGATCCCCCAGCAGCCGGAACGCCTCACCGCGGCCGCAGCAAATTTCGGCCGCGGTGCCGAGGTTGTCCGTCTTGAGTGCGGAGATAAGCGCCGCGTCGAGATAGCGATGATATTCCTCGGTGTGCGGATATTTCAGATTTGCCAGATACGCGGCCGCGATGCGATCGTAGTGTTCGCGCTGAATCCTGCCCTCTGCGGAGCAAAACTCGTCGGCCATCACGGGGATGCCGGCGTCACAAACGGCATAGCGGTGGGCACCGGACTCGCTGACGAGCGCGGTTCCCGCCGCGTGCAACGGTTCGCCCGACGCCGGGCACCGCATAAGCGCGATGAAACCATCGATCGGTCGGACGGACGGAACGAGGTCCGGTTTCTGTGGAGGGGTTTCTTGGCTCGAACACATTTCGGTGGTAATTGAGGATAAAGGCCTTCTATCGGGCTAGCCCCAACCGGCACATTTCGGGCGGCGAAGGGCAAGAAATGTCCCAAGTGTTCGTCGCGCGGTGCCAAGCGCCTCGCGCAATCAAATTGCAAGTTGGTAGTATACTAGAATATCCGTTTGCGGGCATGACGGGAAAAACTGCTGTCGCTGGGCACCCGCGGTAGATGTCCGGCCGAAAGACAGATCTGCGAGGCTGCTTTGGAATTCCGTCAAATCTTGATTACGGGGGGGGCGGGTTTCGTCGGGTCGAATCTTTCGGTCTCGTTGAAGGAGGCCTTTCCGTCGGTGGCGGTGACCGCGTTCGACAACCTGAAGCGTCGTGGCAGCGAGTTGAATCTCGCCCGGCTTCGCGGGCATGGAATCCAGTTCGTGCACGGCGACGTTCGCTGTTGGGAAGACGTCGAGCAATGGCCGGCGTTCGATCTGCTCATCGATTGCTCAGCCGAGCCATCGGTGCAGGCCGGGCTCGATGCCTCACCGTTGCCGGTGATTGCCAACAACTTGATCGGCACGATCCATTGCATGGAAGCTGCCCGGCGAAACAACGCCGCGCTGCTTTTCCTGAGCACCAGCCGGGTTTACCCGATCGCCCCGCTGAATCGCCTGGCCGTCTTCGAAGAACCCACGCGGTTTCGCTGGACGGGCGAGGAGTCGTTGCCGGGCTTTTCAGTGGAAGGCATTGCCGAGGAGTTTCCGCTCGACGGACCCCGCTCATTGTATGGCGCCACCAAGCTGGCCAGTGAACTGCTCCTCCAAGAATATGCCTTTAGTTATCGAATGCCTGTGCTCATCAATCGATGCGGCATCTTGACGGGTCCGTGGCAGATGGGCAAAGTTGATCAAGGGGTGGTCACGCTTTGGGTCGCCCGGCACGCCTTCGACCGCGAGTTGACCTATTGCGGCTACGGCGGTCATGGCAAACAACTGCGCGACATGCTGCACACTTCGGACTTGTTTGACCTGCTTTGTCGCCAGCTAGCGCGGCCTTCGGCCTGGGACGGGCGTATTTATAACGTGGGCGGTGGTCGCGCCGTTTGCGCATCGCTGATGGAATTGACCGCCGTGTGTCGCGAACTGACCGGCAAAACCATCGATATTCGCAGCCGACCGGAAACCTCGCCGGTCGACCTGCGGATCTACGTTACTGACCATCGCCGAGCCACTGCCGATTTCGGCTGGCGCCCCCAGCGAGCGGTACACGATATTCTGTCGGACATCTACTCCTGGTTGCAGGCGCGCCGTAGCGACCTGCGTGATATCCTTGCGTGAGGATTTGCCCATGTGCCGTCGCAAGTTGTCGGTCGTAATTCCTGCCTACAATGAGGACGGCACGATCGCCGCCACCGTTGAGGATTTGCGGAGCGCATTGGTCGAGGAGGGGATTCCGTTCGAGATCATCGTGGTGAACGACAACAGTACCGACAGCACCGCGGCGGTAGTCGAAGCGATCGCCGTGTGCGAGCCGCGAGTGCGAATGCTGCACCGCAGGCCGCCGGGGGGATTCGGCCGCGCAATCCGAACCGGGCTTGATGCCGTCTCCGGTGATTTCGTCGTGATCTACATGGCCGACTATTCGGACCATCCGGCCGATGTCATCGCCTATTATCGGAAGCTCGAAGAGGGCTACGACTGCGTCTTCGGCTCTCGGTTCATCAAGGGCAGCCACGTCGAAAACTATCCATGGATGAAGCTTGTTGTGAACCGCATCGTGAACAAGATGATTCAGTGGCTCTTTTGGTGCCGCTTCAATGACCTGACGAACGCGTTCAAAGCGTATCGTGCGGAGGTGATCCGCGCCGCGGGGCCATTCCGCGCCAGCCACTTCAACATCACAATCGAGATGTCGCTCAGCGCGCTAATTCGAAAATACCACATCGTTCAAATCCCCATTTCGTGGAGTGGCCGGACGGCTGGTGTCTCAAAATTGAAAATGGTCGAAATGGGCCGCCGCTATCTAAGCACGCTGGCTAAAGTGATGGCAGAGCGATTTTTGATCGGCGACGATGTGCTGGCGGAGCGACTGGCGCTGCATGCCCAAGAGGCCGATGAAACGGCGTCGTTGGAGGATCGGGTGCGGGCGTTGGAAGACTGGCAAGATGCATCCCTGCGGCGCGAACGCACGCAAGCGAGCGAGGATTGCAATGCGGACTTGAAAACGAATCTCTTGCTGACAAAACCCCGCTAGTACGGTTTCGCAGCCCCAACCATTGGTCTGGATGGTGGGTTTAAATCTGGCTCGTTCGAGTCATGCGCATGGTAGATGGTCCGGAGACGTAGCAGTGCAAATCTCGCAACCTGAAAGCCGGCCGGAAAACCGCCGCGTCCTGTCTTGCTGGCTTATCGTCCTCGGCTTGATTTCGATCCAAGGAACGCTTGCGCTATCGCACTTGGATGGGCTCAGAGCGATCGCCTCCATGGATACGGCCCATTACTATGTGGTCGCGAAAAATATTTCCCACGGCGACGCGAAGCCGGATAATGTGGTTTGGCATTATCTCGGAAGGCCGACGTCGGTGGAACGGCCCGCAGGAGATTATTGGGGCGCCGGTTGGCCCTATGCGCTGGGATTCCTGATGCGATGGGTTGGAGATAGCCGCATTGCCTCGTTTCGCATTTGCGCTGCATTATCGCTCTTCATGCCGGTGCTGGTGTTTTTGTTGTTGCAGCGGCTCACGTCGCGCTGGTGGTTGGCAGCATTTGGCGCGGTTTTGGTCTGCCTGCAGACGAAGCTCTCTCAGGTGATGGTGACGCCGGACGTCTCGTTGAGCTATGAACTCACCACGACCGCGGGATTCGTGTTGTTGCTCGGCGCCTTGAAAGGCCACCCCAGCCTGATGCACTTTGTTCCGAGTGCTTTCGTCCTGACGCTGCCAGTTTGGCTTCGTGGCGACGGCTTCGTTCCCCTCCTTGCAGCAACGATTGGCATTCTGACGGCCCCTTGGCCATGGAGACAGCGGTTGCGATTGGTCGTCGGATTCGCTGGGGTAGCCGGAATTTGTTTGCTTCCCTATGTCGCCTACAATATTCACTTCTTCGGCCGCATCAGTCCCGAGGCCCGGTCGTTGACGCCCCTGATGAGCGATTACAAGCAGCTGTATGAGTTCGTGACGCAGCCATCGTCGGCGAGCTACTGGCAACTGGGGCTCAAGGGAGTCGCAGGTTTGCGCGTCGAGGCGACAAAGATTTTTGCCGATTTTTTTATTGGGCAACAAGTGCCCTACGTACTTGTGCTTGTTGCGACGTGCGGACCGGTCGTGCGACGGATCGCGTTTCGTCGGGCGGCGCGGCGTACTTCCGGCCGATCCATTGGAGTTTCCAACGCAAACTTCTCCGCGCCATTAACCGCCGGTGCAACGGCTGTCTCGCAACCGGACGGGGGCCGCGCGGCCGGAATTGTTTGCCTGTGGAGCTTCACGGTCTTGTCCGCCTTGGTGCCGATCTTGATTGCCCCGATCGTCAATAACCCTAGTCGATTCTTCACGAATACCGCTCCCGTTTTGTGTGTGCTAGCCGTATGGACGATGGAACCTTTGCTGCGCTGTCGTTGGATCGTGAATTTGGCCTTGCTACTCGTGGCAACCACACTGCTCGCCTACGTCGGCTGGCCATTTCATCCGCTGAAGCCGTGGGCGACATCGTGGAAACGTTCATGGATGGACATTCCAGCATGCTTGTCGCCGGGAAATTATCCGGCAATGAACGCCGATGACGTCGTGCTGACCGAAATGCCATGCCAGCTATCGGCGCAGTTGAACGTGGCATCGATCAATATGCCGCAGGACGATACGATGTTTCGTGGAAGCGGCAGCGCGTCGATGCGCGCGCGATTCGTACATACGGCCGGCCTCAAGGGAGCAGTCGTCTCCGCGGAGTCTTGCCGCCAAGTAATCGAACGCTACCATCCGCGATTCATTCTTGCGATTGAGGGGTCGAACCTCGAGCAACTCGTGTTGCGTTTAAGGGATCTGCCCCTCCGCACCGTCGCGCAGGGACGGAACCAGGACGGCCGCGGTTATACTTGGTTCACAATCGGTGAAACCGCCTCGTCCGCTCCGGCAACGTCCGGTTCGCCAGATTCCGCTCGGATCGACGGCCATGTCACAGGACCGGCCAAACAGCCGCGGTGAGTCGCGCAAGAGGCGAATTCCCGGCATCCGCCGGCGACGCACGGCCATGAATATGCTTTTTGAAAGTAGTCCATTGCCGGTCGTCTTTACGCTCCTCTGGTTCGCGGTGCCCGGCATTTGGCTGGGGGCAAAAGCATTTTGCGAGTTGCTGCCGGCCGACCGTGCAGTCCGGCGCGTGTTGCAGCCGGCAGTGACGCTGTGCGGATGGATTCTCGCGGTTGAACTCGCCTCTGTCGGCTTGCATTCGTTTTGGCGTGGTTTGCCTCTCGGAATGATCGGCCTGTCGATGCTAGGGCTGACGCTTTGGTGGCGACGCCGCCCGTTGCCGCCGTTCGACGACCAACAAGAGACCGGATTTCACCGGGGGATGTGGCTGGGAATGGTTTTAATTACATTTCCCATCGCCATCCTAGCGTTCAAGGGATTTATGGGAGATGACCTGATTCCGAATGGCCATCTGAGCACAACAGCCCAACTGCAAAACGACTATTTTCCACCAAGATTTCCTGGCTACCCAGATATTCCATTACGCTACCACTACGGGTTCGATTTGGTATGCGCTGGATTAACGGCATTGACACGTTGCCAGATTGAGGTCGCGTTCGGCTTAGCGACTACGTTTGCTTGGGCCTATTCATGGTGCTTGCTTTGGGTGTTGGGAGAGCGCCTTAACGGTAGTTACCGCGGTGGCCTGTGGACCGCAATTGCGACGCAGCTTGGAGGAGGTGCCGCGATTTTCGCAGCACCCTTTCTCGGAGCGCATATTCCTTGGATCAACCGTTTGCTTGGGCTCGTTACATTAGGCACCGGTCGCAGGCTCAATGGTCCCCTGGTTGAATACATATTCCAACGCCCTTTCTCACTGGGACTCCCCTTGGGTTTGGCGGTGCTGGTCTTGGCGCTTGAGCCGCAGGCCGCGCGAGGTCGAAGTAGCTTAAGTGACAGCGCACGCCTAGTTACTCTTGGAGGGCTTCTGACCGCGCTGTCCGTAACGCAAGTCGTGCTGTTCGTCACCCTTTCCGCCGCGGTGGGATTCACGGAACTCGTGCTGGCCCGCCGATGGCGATTTCTGCTTTCACTAATCGGCGCGTGGGCCGCCGCTTGGCTAATGGGCGGACTACTTTTTACACGAATCCCTGGCAGTCCCCACGGACTATATTTGCGATTCTGGCCACTAGCTGTGCCGGAATCGGCATATCAGCCGACGAGTCACTGGGCACTGCGAATCCTTGGCTGGTACGCATTAACGATCGGAGCGTTATTGCCGTTCGGCCTGTGGGGATTCTCGCGATTGCGGCCACCGCTACGTGTGGCACTCCTGCTGCTGGCCGTTGGAGGTCTGACGGTCCCGATTTTTGTTGGATATCGCTTCGCTGATTCAATCGTAAAATTCTTTGAAATCGCGTCTTTGGCTTTGGGAATTCTCTCGGGCGGAGCATTGACTTGGCTAGCAACTCGGAATGCGAGCCGCTGGCGGCCAATCATCGTCGTGTGCCTCATGGCCCTGACCGCCACTCCAATTTGCTTTATCAGTGCGATGCTCTGGCTAAAAATGGGACCGCACGCGGAGGGTCAGCCGGATGTCAGCCCCGCTGCAGCGACTTTCCTATTCAAACCAGTGCCGCTGGGCGAAGACGACCAAAAAGTTGTCGCTTGGCTGCGAACGCATTCGAAGCCGGAGGAGGTGGTTTACCGGTTGCCGAGTATTGCGCTCGGTTACATTCAGTTGGGCGGCCTGTCGTCCACCCCCGAGACTGTCAAGCTGTCGTTGGCCTTCGGCGTGTCGCCGGCTCGGATCGCGTCGCGGGACGAACTAATTGCCGCGCGGCCGCCAGATCTCGCGCCCTATTTAGCGGCTGGAATAGCTTGGTTCGTCGTCGGACCGGATGACCCATTGATGGAGCGCCAAGTGCAGAATTGGAAGCGGAATGGGCGCGTTCACCTTGAAGCGACGTTCGGCGGGTTGCAAGTGTTCAAGATCGATCACGCCCCAACGGCATCATCCGGACCGAAATGAGAAGCATGTCTTGGTCGTTTGTTGGTGCCAGCCCTCTGCCGCTGACTTTACTCTTGCTGTGGCTTACGCTGCCCGGAATCTGGCTTGGTGCCTGTGCATTTACGGAGATGCTTCCGACGGATCGCGTGGCACGCCGCGCGTTGCGGCCGGCAATGGTCATCTCGGCATGGATCGTCGCCGTGCAAATCGCGTCGATGGCAGCGAAGTCCTTCTGGTTCGGTCTGCCTGCTGGCATGATTTTTCTGTCGGTGGCTGGTTTTGCGCTATGGTTAGGGAGGCGAAACAATGGCACGCCGGTCGCCGAAGAATCGCCTATTGCTGTATCGCGCGGAATGTGGCTTGGGATGTCCGCCGTCGCCGTGTTGGCCGCGCTGCTGGCTTTCAAGGGCTACTTCCACGACATGCTGCTACCCAACAACGGACATATGGACATCACGGCCCAGTTGCAAAACGATTATTTTCCGCCCCGTTATATCGGATTCACCAACGTTCCCCTCCGCTACCACTACGGATCTGATCTTCTAGCGGCAGGATCGACAGCCCTGGCGCGCTTAAGGGTCGATTGGGCAATCGACATAGTGCTGGTCTGCGCGTGTTGTTATTTTTGGTGCCTTTTGTGGTTGCTAGGGCAGCGTCTCACGGGCACGAGCCGTGGCGGGGTTTGGACAGCCTTGGCGACATTGTTTGGCGGCGGCGCGACGGTCTTCTTTGCCCCGTTTCTTTCCTCCATTCCATGGATAGACCGGCTGATCGGTACTGAGACGTTCGAAGCGGGCATGGCCGTGAATCCCCCCCTCGCGTCGATCATATTTCAGCGGCCGTTCACTCTGGGCCTGCCGCTAGCGACCGCGGTTCTGCTGACCGCGTGCAAACCACTGGCGCAACAAACGCCCTCGAGGCAGGTGTCCCGACAGGTTCTACTTTGGCTGCTGCTCGCAGCGCTATCGCTTTCACAAACAGCGCTGTTCGTTTCGCTTTCGGCCACGCTAGCGTTCACCGAACTGGTCTTGGCTCGCAGATCACCATTTTTGCTGACGCTGGCCGCTGCTTGGGGAGCCGCTTGGCTGATGGGTGGAATGCTGTTTACACATGTCCCCAATGGTGGCAGCTTCGGATTCGATTACGGATTCTGGCCGAACGTGATTCACAACTTGAAAGGCGATTCGATAGCGGTTTCGGCGGTCCGAGTATTCGCTTGGCACGTTGCAACGTTCGGTGCCCTGCTTCCGCTGGGCGTGTGGGGCTTATGGCACGTTTGCCGCATGCGCGCGGCGCTTGTGCTCCTGGCCATCGGCGGTGTCGCAGTCCCTTTGTTCGTCGTTGTCCATCCCTACATGAAGAATATTTCCAAGTTTTCGACCGTGGCGGCGCTTGCCTTTGGAATCTTGGCAGGTGCCGCATTGACCTGGTTGGCGAACCGACAGACGCTGGGGCGACGAGCCGCGCTGGTCGCCTGCGCGATTGCATTGATGGCAAGCCCCGTCGTCTGCCTCGGCACAACATTATGGATATTGTTTGTCGGCAGGGAAGTTCCCAAGCCCACGGAGGTGCTCGCAATTCGAGGCAGCCCTGTTTTATTGACGGAGGAGGACCAGCAAGCGGTAAGGTGGCTTCGCCGCCACGTCCTACCCGATCAAATTATCTATCGTTTCCCCGAGACGGCCATCGGTTACTGCCAGTGGGGTGGCCTTCCGGCGACATCGGCCGTGGTTCGCTTTGCGCCCGCATTCGGAATTTCGGAGGATCGGTTGGCGGAACGCAGGCGATTGCTGGAAGACCTCCCGGCGAATCTGGACGCGTATATTCGGCAAGGGATCGTCTGGTTCGTTGTGGGCCCAGACGATCCGCGAATGGAGCGGAATGTTCGAAATTGGCGGAACGCTGGCGAGGTTGTCGAGAAAGCCGAATTCGGCGCGTTGCAAATTTACAAAGTCCCCGCAACCTGATTCGTTCGCATGGAATCGATTAGCTGCCTGATCTGCGGCGCTGACAAGGGCCGGCCGATCTTCGACCGAGAATCGCCGCGGCATGTTATCTGCCGGCGTTGCGGCTTCGTGTACGAAAACCCGCGGCCGAGCTTTGCGGAGATGCTCGCGTACTATCGGTCAGGCTACTACGAATCGCTCCCTCCCGCCGATCCGACGGCTCGCAGCGAGCGCGGCGAGGCGATTTGCAGTTGGGCCGGAGATCGAATTGGCCCGGATGATTTGGTCGTCGAAATCGGCTGCGGCCACGGTGCGGCGCTGAACCACGTGCGGCGGCAATTCGGTTGCAAGGCGATCGGGATCGAGCCATCGGAATCGCAAGCGGCAGTTGCGAGAGCCACCTTCGGCCTCGACGTCATTGGCGGCGGATTCGAAAACGCCGATATCGGCGAAGGAAAGGCGAAGCTGGTGTTTCTGTTTCACGTTCTCGAGCACCTGCACGACCCCATTGCCGCGATTCGCAAGTGCGGCAGGGCCTTGGCCGACGACGGCGTCCTTTTCATCGAAGTGCCGAACGTGCTGAATCCCAACCGGCGCAAGCGGCTGTCCGCGTGGTTTTCGCTGGAGCATATTTGGTACTTTTCTCCGGCGACATTGACCGCCGTCGCTGCGATGGCAGGCTTCTCACCGCTGAGAATCGAGGCAACGAACGCGGTACGGTTGCTGGCGCGCAACGGCGGTTCGCCTGTAACGATCCCAAATGAGTTCGGGAGCGTCCGTCGCGCGCTATGGAGACACGACGCGGTGTATTGGCCAAGGAAAATCATGGCGAAGCTGCTTGGCCGCGGCTAGCTTACCGGCATGGCTTGCCTGAACTTCCGGTTGAGACATCAGGAGCGGATGCAGCATACTGTCGCTTTCTTCGGACTGAATGACGATCACGGTGCGCCCGGATGGCGACTGGGCAACGAAATCGGGATGGATTATCCCGCCGCGGTCCCACGTGAGATGCCGTCGTCGCCCGGTTCGAGATCGCTACGCCGTGATTCCTTTCGTAAGGGCCATGAACGCCGTTTCGAGGTTCATTTCGTCTTCTTTCAACAACGTTAGCTTCTGGCCGGCGGCAGAGAGGATTGCGGCGAAATCGCTGTAGTCTTTCACGCCCTCGCGGAGCGTTACCGTCAGGCCGCCGTGGGCGAGTTCGACTTTTTCGACGCCCGTATGTTGCTCCAGAAGTCGAGCGGCCGGCTCCTGGTCGCCCGCCACGCGGATGCGCAGCACGGTTTGATGCCGCACCAGCAACATCACGTCGGCCACGCTGGTCGACACCTCCATCTTGCCTTTCTCGATGATGCCGATCTTGTTGCACATGTCGGCCAACTCGGGCAGGATATGGCTCGACACCATCACGGTCTTACCCATTTCGCCGAGATGCTTGATCACGCGTCGAATCTCGATCCGCACGCGCGGGTCGAGCCCGCTCGCCGGCTCGTCGAGCAATAGCACCTGCGGATCGTGCAGCAGCACGCGGGCCAGGCCGAGGCGCTGCGTCATGCCGCGCGAAAGGCTCGTGGCCAGCGCGTCGCGCTTGTAGTCGAGCCCGACTAAATCGAGCACCTCATCGCACACCTTGCGGCGTTTCGGCCCCTTGATGCGATACGCGGCCGCGAAAAATTCCAAATACTCGATCACCTTCATGTCGTCGTAAACGCCGAAGAAATCGGGCATGTATCCCACGAGGCGGCGAATCTCTTTCGGCTTGGTGTAGATCGAATAACCGCCGACATAGGCCTCGCCCCAAGTGGGATTCAAGAGCGTGGCCAGCATGCGCATCGTCGTCGTCTTGCCGGAGCCGTTCGGGCCGATGAATCCGAACACGTCGCCCGGCTCGAGCTTGATATCGAGCGACTGCACGGCGAACAGATCGCCATATTTTTTCGTGAGGTCGCGAGTTTCGATCACGTTGGGGGCGAGGGGCAACAGGAAAGGGCCGAGGGACGAAGAAGAAGACGCTATGGCTGAAGTTGGCGGCTGGTGGGAACGATCGGGCGGCCGGTTGATTGGACAGCGCGGACGGGGATGAGGAAGCGATAGATGGCCAGATGCGGGGCCGAGGCGGCCGCGAGGATCGGATGGCCGTCGATGGCCAATTCCGACGCCGGCGGGCCGATGCCGATCAAGATCGCGCGGCCGAGAACGAGTTGTCCACTCAGGTCGAGAAAATGCTGGTAGCGATTCAGCAGGCCGACATACTGCAGACCGCCGGCCGCGCGATAGAACATCATGATTTCGAGAATCCGCGCTCGATCCTGCCCGGTGCGATCGTAGGGACCGGTCTGATCTTTTTCGCCGACGATCTTGCGGCGGGTGAAATACGTGTCGGCCGACTGTGATTCGAGCGAATCCACGTCGATCGGCTCGGCGGCGGAAAAGTGTGGAATCAGATAGGCCCCACGATCGTAAAACAGCACGCAATCGTTCAAGCGGAATTCGTCGCCGCGCCCAGCCCCATGGCTCGCGCCCGCCGACACCCGGATGTTGCCCGTCAACTGATGATCGGGTTGTTCGAGCACGTCGGCGTCGATCAACCGCGCATGGCCGCTCGTCCAGCGGCCGGTGAAACAGCGGCTTGAGCACGCGGCGAGAGGAACGGGACCGATCGAAGCATTTTCGTCCGGCTCGCCATCGCCGGAAGCTGGGCCGTTCCGGGGCAAAGCGATCGGATAGGGCCGGGTAAAGAGCGACAGCTCGGCAGTCGCCGCGCCCGGATTGATTCCAGCAGCTTGGCCGGCCGCGAGCCCGCCGTCGCCCATTCCACCCAAGCCAGTGCCCGGCAGGCCGAGCCAGCTCAGTTCCGTTTCCGATTCGCCGGCGTGTTTGCCGAGCAAGCGTGGCTGGAGCGAAATCAGGTGCTCTTCGTTCGCGGGGCTGAAGAGGCTGAACCATGTGTCGCCGCGCATCAGGCCGGATTGAAGATCGAAGTCCACCACCTCGGCCTGGTTCAGCTCGACCCGGTCGCCACGCGAATTTCGCCACAGAAGCCAGACGCCGGCCGACATGCCCACGACGACCACGGCAAAGCGAATCCAGGGCCAAACGGGCGAGCCGGCAAGCGCCGCGCCACGGCCATGGTGCTCCGCCGCGGCCGACTGCTTCCGTCGCCGCCGCGCCCAATAGTCGAGCGGAAACAATAGCAAGATATAGCCGCCCGCCAAGACGGCGATCAGCGAGAATGGCGTAAGATGCACGCCCGGAAACTGATCGAGGGCCGACCGCAATTGGCCCGACAGATCGTTGTAGCCAAGATGGGTCGCCGAGGTTTGGATTGGGGGCGATTGTCCGCTTGTGAGATTTCGGCCCAAGAGCGCGGCCAGCAGTTGCGGTAGCGCCGCCCAATGGTCGAGCGGCGGGGCTTTCAGATCGACGCCGACAAAAACAAGTTCGCCAAAACCGTCGGCCGTCCGGACGACCAGCGGCAACAACTCGGCTCCGCTTCCCTCGAAGGCCTCGATTTGCCCACGCACTTGGTTCAACTGCGCCACCAGCGCGCTCGGGCGCCGCGCTCCGGCGGCGCCCTCGGCAACCCGTTGCGAAACGCCGGCGAAGTTTTCCAATGCCGCGAAGCGCTCGAGCGGCGTCGTCTTCTCGAATCGGCCCGGTGCGAACGGTTCGAGCGGCTCGCCGGGCGAAAGCAATTCGGCGCCGTGACCGCCGACGGAGAGCAACAGCCGGCCGCCGCCGACTTGCACCCAGCGCTGGAGGGCGGCAAGCGAAGCGGCTGGCACATGCTGGTAAAACGCGGGCTCCGCGGTTGTCAGCACGGCCACATCGACGCCGTCGTAGCCCAAGGCACGATCAGGCAACGACGCCGGGTCGGTCACGACAGCAATCGTGGTTTGCTCCGGTTGACCTTCTTCGTTGAACCGGGCTACCGAGCCGAATTCGAGCGGCTCGGCAAGTTCGAGAATCAGCCGTTGCGTCGCGGCAAGGGCTGGCGGCACATCGTCGCCGGAAAAGGTTCGCTCGATCTTGTCGGCCGCATTTTGTTCCGCATGCACCGCGATGCTCACTGTCGCCGCAGGCCTGCCGAATTTCACATACGAACGCACGTCGACGGGCTTGTCAGGTTCCAGTCGGACGGCATGCACGATCGTGCTGGTGGGAACGCCGTCGCCATCGGGTACGATGATTTCCAGATCGGCCGTGATGTTGCTCTTGCCGGTCAACAGGATTTCGATTGGCGTCCAGAATCCGACCTTATAGTGACCGGCAAAACCGATTTGGATGCGATCGATCGTGGCGGGAGTGGATGACGCAGGCTCGTCGGCTTGGACTGCCGTCGGGCCGAGAAGTGCGACAATCAGCGCGAATGCGGCGAGAATAAGATGGGCGCCAGTGCTGGCTTGCCCAGCAGTGTTGGCCCACCGGCTGCGCCGCACTGGTGGGTAAGCCAGCAGTGGCACCCGGAATGGAACTGCGCGACTAGCGAGAAGTTGCGGCCGGTGAAGGGGACTGTCCCCTTTTGCTCCGCGGACTGCGCAAAAGGGGACAGTCCCCGGGCCGCGTTTCCTCTCGCCCCTCGTCCCTCGTCCCTCACCCCTATTCATGGCTTCTCCGCATCGTCGCAGCGGCAAATGAATTGGCCGCAGCCGGGGCAGCCTGCGCCGTACTTGCGTTTGACGGCCTCGCCCAGATCGACGCCGACCACGTTGGCAATCGTCGCCAGCCACGCGAGCACGTCGGCGAATTCCAAAAGCCGTTCTTCGTGCGTTCCGTTGCGAAGGGCGGCCGCCAATTCGCCCACCTCTTCCATCAGCCACATGAAGGTGCCGTCGATGCCACGGGCGGCGTCTTTTTCGAAATACATCTTGCGGATCAATTGCTGAAAGCAATCGAGCGTGATTTCGGCGGCGGCGAGCGGCTGGGCGGTTGGATCGGTCACGGCTGGGCTTGCTCCATTTGTTCTTGCAGTTCCTTAGCGCCGGGAAACGCCGCATCGTCTTTCAAGATCGCGCGGACCAATTCGCGGGCCCGATCTTTGCGGCTGGCTCGAAAACAAGCGTCGGCCAGGGCAAGCTGCAAGCCGCGTGCGGTCGGCTCGAGCCGGACGGCCGCTTCGTATTCCGCCACTGCCTCTGGAAACTTTTTCTCGCCGACCAGCGCCTCGCCCAGCATGCGATGCGTCTCGACATCTTTCACGTCGATATAGAGCGCCTGAGTCGCCCAATGCGCGGCGGCCGCGAAATTTTTGGCCCGCAGCGCCAGTTGGGCCAGCTTTTTGCGCATCGGCAGGTCGTCGGCATCGCGATCGGCGAGCCGGGCCAACACGTCGAACAGTTTTTTATCTTCGTTCGATTTCAAATAGAGCCGGGCGAGAGCCTGCAACCACTGCACGTCTTGCGGAAATTTTTTGGCCCCCAGCCGATACAACTCTTCCGCCGCCGCCGGTTCGTCGGAGTCCGATTTCAATCGGGCCAACAGGGCAAGCACATTTTCCTGCGGCGCTTCGCGGTCCAAACACTTCTCCAACATGGCGATCGCCCGATCTTGCTCGCCGGCCGTCAAAACAAGCCGGGCCACGACATAGGTCGCCAGTTGATGCTTGGGATGCTTTATGAGCACCCCCTCGGCAATGGCTCGAGCTCGCACGGCTTCATCCTTGTGGAAAAGCGCCAGCGCGAAACGGGCCGCGATATCAGGATCGTCGGGCTGGGCTTTCTGCGCCGTTTCCAGATTGGCCAGCTTCGGCTCGGTGCGTGGGGCGAGCCCTTCCAAGCCGGCGGCGATCTTTCGTAGGTATTCGACATAGCCGCGCTCGAACTGTTCCTGATCCACGCCGAGGGCCCGCCGGATGGCCGCGCGCGTGTTCAAGTTGTCGGCATACGCGGCAAGCATTTTGGCGATGGCGTCGTCGCCGAAATGCTCGAGCATGTATTCGGCATAGAGTTCGGCCTGACAATAGGCCATCGCCCAATCGTCGCTGCTCGAGGGACGAATGAAGCCGCTGTTGATGGTTTCCAGGTTGAATAGCTTTCCTTGCGGCACGCGCTGGGCCAACAGCTCGTCCCATTGCCGCGGGCGAGGATAGCCCTCGTTTTGCACGGCGAGGGCTTCGGTGAACCAATGCGGGATGTTGAAGTGCGTTTGCTGCAAATTGACGACGTGTACGAATTCATGCCGCAGCACCCGCGCCCAATTAAACTTCTGCGGCGAATCGTTCGGCGATTGCATGGCCACCATTCGGCCGGCGCAGGCCCCCACCGTGCCGATATAGGGTAGCCCGACCATGCGAGCGCTGAACCAACCATGACCATCGGTGTTTCGCGAGCGGCTAAAAATTTCGAAAAGTGATTTGCCTTGCGGCTTGTAGCCGAGCTTTTTTACAAGTGGCGGATAGACTTCTTCTTCGAGGAACTTCGCGACGTATTTCGCCAACAGCTCGTCATGGACACGGTCGAATTTGATCACGAAATGATCCGTTTCGACCACCGAATAATCCGACAACACCTCCAGCACTTTGAGCGTGTTGCTCACCCGCACGTTGAACGGGTCGATGTCGAATGCTTCGTGCAGCACCTTATCGGCCGCCACTTCCTCGCCGAGCCGCATGTAGACCAGGCCCAATTCACCGCGAGGGCCGACCAATTGCGGCATGCGGTCGATGGCCTCGCGATAGAAGCCGACCGCGTCGGGATAGCGCTGCAGGCGATCGAGCCCGGCGGCAAGCGCGGCGTAGAATTCTCCGCAATGAGGATTGCGCGCGGTCACTTCGGAAATCAGCCTTGCCAAGCGTGAATCGGATGGTTGCGATTTGCCGGCCGCGGCGGGTAGGCCATCAAGGGCGGCATAGGCGGCCGCCAATCGGCCAAGCGTCGCTTCGTTCGTCGGATCCAGCTTGATTGCCGCTTGCAAATGATCGATGGCCTGCGCCGATTCAAAATTGGCCAGATCGACGTCGGCTTCGAGTTGGCGGGCCCATAGCAGCCGGGGGTCGATCTCGAGCGCATGGCGGAGCGACGCCTGCGCGGCAGCCAGGTCATAGTTCTCAATCGCCAGCGAAGCGACTCCCGCCTCCGCCTCTGCCGCTTGCGGGTTCAGAGCCAGGGCGGCTTTGAATTCTCGCGCGGCGTCGGCTTCGTTGAACTTTTCGGCGTAGAGCAAACCGGCCTCGTAGTGTGCCCGCCAATAGGCCGGATCGAGCTTGAGCAAGTCGGGATAAAGTTCGTTGACCAGAAAATTGAATTGATCGCTGAGCCGCTTCCACCGGGCGTATTGTGCGGCGGCAAGGCCAATGAAGTGCAGCGTGTCGGGGTCCTTGATTTCGTCTTCGCGGTTGTACAGATCGACGAACCATTTGTAGCCCGCCGTGGCTTCGTCCAACCGGCCGGCCCGGCGGTCCGCCTCCGCCGCGACCCAGCGAGCCGCGGCTTGCCGGGGACCATCGGCAATCAGCTTTAGCGCCGCGTTGGCCTGCTCGCGGGCTTGCTTCACATCGCCACTGGAAAGTGCCAAGATTGCGGATTCGGCGTGCAATTCGCCGGCCGTATCGTGCTGCTTTGCGGTCGCGGAGAGAAGCGTTTGGGCTTCGTCGGTCTTTCCCACCGCGGCGAGTGCTCGAGCCTGCCCGATTGCCGCGACGATCGGCTCGCGCACGGCAAGCTTCGCGTAACTGTCGACCGCTTCGGCGTATTTGCCTTGGAGCAACAGCCGACGTGCGATCGCTTGGGCGGAAACGTCTGACGCGGGCTCGGCTGCCGCCTTCGACGCTGCGGAAGAATCCTCAGTCGGTGATGCGTTGGGCGGTGGATCGGCGATTGCCGACGTGGCGAACATCAAACCGGCGAGCAACACAACGAGATGCGTGGCATTGCGCATCGCAGATCGATGATTTGCAGGGGCTTGGCACATGTTTGGAAGGGCCGTCGCTTGTCGCCTCATGCTCTCGGTTTTCGCCCCGTCGCGCTCTGGCGGCGCAACGCCGACGCACGCTTCGCACTGGGAGTCTGCGCTTGCCAGTGGCACACCGCCCGCCATTCCTGTCAGTGCCGCACGGCTGCTCTCGCCGTTGCTACTTCTTGATCGGAACCGCCAGGAACTTTTCGTACTGAAAGTCGAACATCAACACGAAATGTGAGAGAACTTGGGCACCGATAACGCCCGATTGCCGAACTTCTTTCGGGTCGAAATATCCGTCGCCGTTTTTCGATTCGACGGAGGCCGGCGCGGAAATTTCCTGCCCAAAAAACGTCACCTTGCCTACCGGTGCCGTCAATCCCTTCACCATCACGCCGGTCGGCGCCCCGGTGGCAATAAGAAATGTCCCCTCCGGACCGTTGTCGATCATCGCGGGCATCGCTGGTTTGAAATCGAAGCGGGTGAGAAATTCGGGCTGCAATCCGGCGGAAAAGGGAAGCGGTTCGCGCTTGAAAAAGGTGACCGTGTTTTTCGACGGGTCGATCGAAAACGGCAGTTGCGACCAGATATCGCAACCAATCACGCCGTCGATCGGCACGCCGATCGCCGCCGACCACGGCTTCAGATCGGCTGCCACCGCCAACCAATTGCGGTCGGTCGGCGGGGGCAGAATCATCGGCTCTTCGAACCGAACCAATCCGAGTGACAGCGAATTGATCTTCCGCTTCGTCACTTGCTGGACACCGCCAACAAGGCTCAAGCTCTTTTGACCGACCTTGGACAGCGCCAGCCGATCGGCCAACTCGGTGCCGATGATGATGTCGCGCGTGCCGGTGTCGAGCAGAAACGTTCCGGCAGGTTGGTCGTTGATCTTCACATTGGCCAGCATCAGATCGCCATGCCTTTCGATCGGCACCGCGATCGGCGAACCGGTCACCGGCGAGCGCGTCGTGCGATCGTCGACCGCGCCGGTCACGCTGCGTGGGCCGAAGGCGATGCCCTGCGGGGCATGCTCGTGGGTTGCGGCAGGTTTCGGCGCCTCGGTTGTCGTCGGCGAACTGTTGCCGAGCATCGCGGCGACGACGACCATCAGCACCACGAGCCCGCCGCCGACGCCGACCATGATTTGCCACATTTCGGGCCCTTTGCGGGGCGGTTTCTTCACAATCGATTTCCCTTCGATTCGAGTTGTTGTGCCAGCCGATTTGGCGCCGGCAGCGGTGTTCGCTTTCAAATTGGATTTTGCGGTTGGCTTGGCGTTTTTCGAAGCGCCGGCGGGCTTGCTTGCAGGATTGCCGATGGCAAAACCGGCGCCGGCAGAACCGGCGGCGGTCGCGGTCGCCCCACCTGCCCTGACGCCCGACAAACCCATTCCGGAAAAGAACGAGCCGTCGATTTCGCCTTCGGCCGCGGCGCCGTAGATATCGTCCGAGTCGCCGGCCGCGGCGGCGCTCATTTCGCCGTTGGTTTTCACTTCGGCAGATACTTTGTCGTGCCTCGCGCCCGCCGTCTGTGGTGCTGCATCGGCCTCAGCGGCGGGTTTGTTCGGCTTGCCGGCCGCGGCAATCGGCTTTGGAGACGCCGGATTTCCTGGCGGCGAGATTTTGGAAGACAATGGCGTCGACGGAGTTGGAACCACGGCCGATATAGTCGTTCGAACGGCGCGTGGCTGTGATAGCGTGGGCATGGAGGCCACGGACTTCGCCGAGGAAGTGGGCTGCGATGCTGCTGCCGGACGCGGCAGGGGCGCTTGTTCCATTGGCGACGCATTTTTCGCCTGCGAAGGCGCGGCGCTTTCTAGGGTCGGTTTCAGCTCGGCCGGATCGAGGGCTTCGTCGATCAGTTCCGGCTGCGGGGCTTCGCTTGTCTCGTCAATTAGTTCTGGCTTGGACGGCAATTCCGGCTCGGCCGGTGCGACCGCGTCATGGATCAGTTCCGGCTCCGGGGCAGTATCGATATCGGAATTGGAATCATCGTCCGCGATTGGCGTCGCTTCCGGCACGGCTTCATCCTGAATCGGCAGCACTTCAGGAATCTCGTCGGCCGCCCCTCCGTCGATCGGCTCAACCGGCGGAACATCGACCGGCTCGACCAACGGAATATGGGCCTCGGCCAACGATTCAACAACGGTTAGTTCCGTTGGTTGTGGCAGCGGTTCGACCATTGGCACGTCGGTCGCCCCATCGATTGGTTCGACCATTGGCACGTCGGTCGGCTCATCAATTGGCTCGGCGACCGGCGCTGCGTCGACCGGCTCGGCTACGTCCGATTCGGCGGCGGCGGCCACCGCCTGCGCTGCTTTCAGCGAGGCGCGCAGCTTTTGGTCGTATGCCGTCTTGCGGTCGTTAAGCAAAAGGCAGCGGCGAGCGTCGGAAATTTGGTCGAGCAGCTTGCGGATCGCGGCCTGATCGGGGCCAGTAAGCTGCTTTTGCAGTTGGCCCATGAGCCGCTTGGCGGCCCCGTCGATCGTCGTTCGATCTGATTCGAACGGTTCGAGCCCGAGCAAACGATAGTGGCTGGGCGGTTGTTCCTCGGCGGGAATACCGAGCCATTTTTGATACGCCTCGACCGTGTCCGACATTACAACACTCGAATTCCAGCGGGTCGCCGCGTGCTGCCGCCGGTAGCAACCTGTTCCGTGCGAAAGAAAACTGCCCTCGGCCCATTATTTCTGGTTCCAGCGTCATTTGCAACCGGCCGAAAGAACGGGGGCAACCACTGCCTCGGCGGTTGAACCCACACTTGCGGTTTCGCGCGTTCAATGCCGGCATGCGGCAAGGCAATGAAACGGACGCCCAGCGTGCGTTTGCATCGGGCTGGAAAGCCCGACCTATGTTGCCCCCGCCATCGCTTCCAATTGTACGACCGCCCGGGCCTGCTCTTTTTCCAGATACGTGCGGCCCTTTTTGACATTGATGTGGTCCCAGGGCAATCGGTCGCCGACGGGAAACGAACGGTGGACGATTGAATCGAAGTCCATTCCCGGCCGGCCCGCTGCGACGTCGGCAAGCGCTTGCCACCACAGAGGTGCGTTCAGCTTTTCCGCCCAACTATCCAGGCGTGCACCACGCCGCCACGCTAATTCGATCACGTCGGCCAGCCGCCGGTCGCCGCGGCTCAGCAGCCCCTCGAGCATGCTCGTTTCGACCGGATGGCATTTCACCTGCACACTGCGAATCGACACCCGCTGGCGCAGGTAGCGGTGTGCCCAATGAAAATAATCGGGCCGCTGCATGCCGTTCCATTGATACGGCGTGTGGGCCTTGGGAACGAAATTCGACACACTCGCCGTCACCTTCACAAACCGTCCACGCACCTCGCGGCCGATCCGGGCGATGGTTTCCGCCATATCGACAATGCCGTCGAGATCGACTTGCCGTTCGCCCGGCAATCCGCACATGAAATACAGCTTCACCTTGTCGAAACCGCCGGCAAACGCGGCCTTACACCCCTCATACAAATCCTCGTTGCGTATCTTCTTGCGAATCTGCTCGCGCATGTCGTCGCGGGCTACCTCGGGGGCGAGCGTCAGCCCGCTGTGCCGTTCGGTCCCCACCAGCGTTGCGATGCTCTTCAGGATCTCGTTCACTCGCAGGCTGGGCACGGAAATATTCACGCCCAGCGGCCCGAACACTTCGCGCATTCGCCGGCAAAGTTGCTCGAAATTCGGATAATCACTGGTCGACAGCGAGAGGAGCGAAATCTCGTTGAAACCCGTGTTGCGATATTGTTCGAGGGCCGATTGAGCGATCGTTTCCACTTCGCGAATTCGCAAGGGACGCTTGATCACCGTGCTCTGGCAGAAGCGGCATTGCCAGGGGCAACCGCGCATGATCTCGACCGCGATCCGATCGTGAACGCACTCGATATATGGCACCACCGGGGCGGCCGGCAGCGGCATCGCCTCGAGGTCGCCGATGATCGATGGCTCGATCGTTTCCGGCACGTCGGAGCGGGTGCGATTGAGCGTGGCGAGCCGGCCATCGGCCAGGTATTCCGGCTCGTAAAATCGCGGCACGTAAGCAAACGGCAGCGTCGCCGCCAGCCGGGCCAACATCGCTTCTCGCTGTCGCTGGCCCGCTTCGCCGGATGCCAATCCGCCGTTGGCCCGGCATTCGTCTTTCAGCTTCAGCCAGCCATCGCAAACCAGCGGCAGGCTCGGCTCGCCGTCGCCGGTGACGAAAAGATCGATAAACGGCGCGATCGGCTCGGGATTCTGCGCGCACGGGCCGCCGGCGATCACCAGCGGATGCTCCATCGTGCGCTCGATGCTCCGCAACGGAATGCGCCCCAGATCGAGCATCGTCAAGATATTGCTGGTGCAGATTTCGTATTGCAGCGTGATGCCGAAGACGTCGAACTGGTCGAGCGGCGTGAACGTTTCCAGGCTATAGAGCGGCGTCGCCGTGTCGCGGAGCAATTGCTCCATGTCTTCGCCGGGCGTGAAGGCCCGTTCGCAGGCCCAATCGCTGCGTCCATTCATTAGCGAATAGAGCACCTGCAGGCCATGATGGCTCATGCCGATCGTATACATATCGGGAAAGGCGACGCACAGTTTGCCGCGAACCGAGCGGTGGTCTTTGCGAACCATGTTCAATTCGCCACCGACATATTGCGCCGGCTGTATTACCCGCGGCAAAATCCGCCGCGAGACAAATTCCTTAAGTTGCACGTTGAGCATGGCGGGAGGAAGGGGGCGGGTGAGGGTGAGAGGTTACGACTCGGATCGCGGACGGTTTTAGTATGTCAAATGAGCGGGGCGAAAAACAGAGCGAATATCGCCGCAGTGTGCCACTGGCAAGCGAAGTCTGCCAGTGGGAGCGCCCATTCGGCTTCATCGTTTCCCTGCAGGCATTCGTTTTGAAAATCCAAGAAACGCATTGCCGGCTCGCCCGGCCGCACTGGCAGACTGCGCTTGCCAGTGGCACACGCACCACACGCACCTGACTGGCCGGTGCGGCGGGCGTAGATACAATTCACGTTCTCGGCTGCGGCGGCATGCCAGCCGCATTCCGTGTCCCCTGTCCGTGTCATGTTCTGCTCGCGAAATCATGTCTGAATTCATCACGGTTGCAAAGGTCGGTTCGATTCCTGAGGGGGAAGGCATCACGGTCGCCATTGGCGAGCGATTGATTGCGGTTTTCAATTCCGGCGGCGGATATTTCGCGATCGACGATCTTTGCCCGCACATGGGGGCGTCGCTCGGGGCCGGAGCGGTTGAAAATGGCATCGTCACCTGTCCCTGGCACGCATGGCGATTCAAAGTCTGCGACGGCACGTGGTGCGACAATCCGCGAATCAAGATCGGCAGCTTTGAGGTACGCGTGGTGGGAGATGAAGTGCAGGTTCGGGGCGAGGGTTGACGGCGCCACGCAAAACCGCAAGCGAGCTGCGATCGCAATCGCGAGTCAACGCACTAGCTCGTTTTTGCGGCGATGTAGCGCGTGTGAACGTCCACGTAGCAGCGGCGGATCGTGGCGGCGATTGCTTCCGGAGCTGGAAATGCCGCGGAAAAGCCAGGCAACTCGGGGTCGATCGTCAGCCGGGCCGTGTCGATGAAATGCCGGATCAAGTCGGTCGGGTCTTCATCGCCGACGGCGAAGCGGATCGTGGTGCGATGGATACCGGCCGCGCCGAGGGCTTCTTCGCTCAGTTCGGAATGGGTCGTCAGGGCGGGGCAGCTTACGATCGTGTTCGACTGCCCGAGGCTGATCATGTGGCCGAAGGTCGGCGAGAGGTTGTCGAAGAACCGCTGAAATGCGGCCGCGGGCACCCGCAGCATATCGGTCGTGAACAGCGGCGCCGGCAGGCCGAGAAACATCAGCTCCTCGCGCAAGCGTGCGTTCGGATCGCCGGCCAGCGCATTGCAATGCACTTGAATTTCGGGATGCGCCCCGAGCACTTCGACGAGAATCTGCGTGTTGATGCATTTGGCGAGCATCCGCACTTCGAGCGTGCGGATGCCTTGCAACACTTCGAACGCCGCGTCGGCGTTCAAAAACGCCCCTTTCACGTAATACACATTCCAGAACAGCGTGTCGTTCCAAGCCACGCCGCCGGCCGATTCCCCCTTGGCCAGAAACATATCTTCGTTTCGCCCGATCACCACACCCGCCACGACCGAACCGGTACCGCTGAGATCCTTGGTGTAGCTGTGAATGACGAAGTCGGGCCGTTCGTCAGGATTTTTGCGCACCAGCGGCCGGCAGAGAAACGGAGTGCCCACGGTGGCATCGAGCATGACGCGCATGCCGAGGCCGTGCGCCGCGCGGCAAATGCCCGGCACATCGAGCACGTAGCCATGCGGATTGCAGGGAGATTCCAGATACACATACACGCGCCGGCCGGCGGCAATGCGGTCGGCGTATTTGTCGTGCACCCGTTCGACGCAATCGACGAAGTCGGCGGCAGCCAAACCATCAAAGCTCTCGACCGCGATGTCCAAATTGGCCGGCTTGGCAAACCAATCGTGGATCAATTGAAACGCGCCGCCGTAGATATTGCGGCTGGTGAGCAGGATGTCGTCGCGACCCAAGAGGTGGGAAAGGGCCGCGTCGATGGCCGCCATGCCGCTATTGAAATTCCAGGCGAAATATTCTGCGGTGTAGGGCCCAGCCTCGATATCGACAATGTGATTTGCCAGCGCCACGGAGGTCGGGTTCAACAGCCGGGAGTAAATCTCCAGCAGCAACTCCTTGCCCTGAAACGCATCTTCAATCCACTCCGCGCAGGCGTAGATATAAGTTGCCGTGCGAGCGATCACCGGATTGGCGGAAAAAATCGCCGTCACATTATCGAACACCGCATACGGACCCTTCGCCGCTTGGGTGGCTCGATCGTACGCCAGACTCTGATACGTTCGCCGCAAGGGGTTTTGCAGTGTGTCGAGCAGCTTTGCCAGTTGGAAGGCAAGAAACTTCTTGGCGTTGAACAGCGCGATCCGATCGACGTGATTGAGATGCTCGATTTCCGCGAGCGTCAGTTGCCAGAGCCGATCGACGTCGGATTGGCACTCGTAGAGCCGCTCGGCAACCCGGGCCAAGGCCTGCCCGAGCGGACTGGCCTGCTCGATGCCGAAATGCCGCAATTGCTCGGCGACCAATCCGGCGGCATCGGTTGCCTCGGTCGTTTTGCGGCGCGGTGAAAGCGATCGCATTCGCGCCAACAGAGCGGGCTCGGCGGCCGTTAACGCCGGCGGTCGCATCGCCCGTGGTTCGCTGTGAAGACCAGCCGCGTGAAACTTCTGGGCATGAAATTTAGACGGTTGCCCGTGCTCGCCGCTTTCCGGGTTGTTGCTCGTGTCGTCCATGTAGCAACCCCCTTCGCCGTCTCCGCGTCCCGCGCGTGTGAGCCTGCTTTCGTCGTCTCAAGCAAACTGCCGCAGCCTTTCGGCGATCGGCTCAGGAATCCGCAGGCTTTGCGGCGCGCCCGGCAGCAGTCGGCAACAAACTGAGACGGTGCGACCGTTAGCAATTGGTCGGCCCGCACATGTGAACTCGAAATCGTAGGTAACACTTTTTTCGCCAAGCCGCGCGACGCGAAGCTTCACGTCGAGCACTTCCTCGAACCGCGCCGCTCCCGCGTAGTCGCAACTCACCGACACGCGCGGCCAACTGATCGGCCCGTCGGGATCGCTCCACAAGACGCTCAGACCCAAGTGGCGGAGCAACTCATGTTCCACGGATTCCATGTAGAACAAAAAGGCTGAGAAGTGGGCAATTCCCGCTGCATCCGTATCGCGAAACTCGACGCGGCGCGTTGTGCAAAACGGCTTAGACATTGCCCGGCGCGATCTTTCCCGTCCGACTGAAGCCCCGAGCTAAGCGTTATTCGCCGACGTATGGCAGTAGGGCCATGAAGCGCGCCCGCTTGATCGCCCGAGTGACCGCATGCTGGCTGGCAGCGGTGCAGCCGCTCTTGCGCCGGCCGACAATCTTGCCTTGCCGGTTCGTCAACTTGCTGAGCAACTCGAGATCCTTGTAATCGACATACATCGGCCGGGGCCGTTTGCCCTCGATGAAGATTGGATCCTTTTTCTTGCCGCGCAGCTTGGTCTTGGCTTTTTTTCGCGGAGGGCGCTGAGGTGTTCGCATCGGATCGTCGAGCCTGAAATGAATTAATGCTGTTCGAAACTGAATCGGTGCGCGAGCCAAGCCGTCCGGCTCGGCCGGAGCACGACAAGTGGAAGTCCAATATGATTGCCGCTCGGCGAGCTTCCCGCAAGGGGTGCCCGCCGAGAAGCAAAATAGAATACCGTTCTCCCAGCCGAGCAAATGGCCAATTGCCAAGCTGAGAGTCGGGACGAACGGGCTAACACTTTGCCTGCGAGCGAGCAAAGCATCGTCGGCTCGCGCGGGCGTACCGTCCTGAATCGCAAGTATTTTGAATTGGCCGGGCACGAATTAATGGCGCCCATAACCGCCGCCGCCACCGCCGCCACGGCCGCCGCGACCGCCACCGCCATAACCACCGCCACCGCCACCGTATCCGCCGCCACCGGATCGCGGTGTCCGTTCACGGGCTTCGTTGACCGTCAATGGCCGTCCACCCATGTCCTTACCGTTGAGAGCTTGCACCGCCGCATTCATTCCCTCTTCGGTGTCCATTTCGACGAATCCGAACCCGCGAGACCGCCCAGTCTCACGATCCGAAATCACCTCGGCCGAGCGAACTGCGCCGTGCTCGGAAAACATCTGTTCCAGTTCGGCCGACGTGGTCGACCACGGCAGATTCCCCACGTAAATCTTCTTCCCCATCAAGCACCTTCAACTACGGGAGCAACCAATCGAACATGCACAGGCAACCGCAAGCAAAGGGTCGAGCACGGCTCCCAACTCCCACCGACCGTTCATTGCGGCTAACCATCCAATGTATCGTGGTCAGGAATCGCGACGCAACACCTTTCCGAAAAAAGCTGGCAAAAACGAGCGAAAAACTAAATGGAATTCGGGCATTTTGCTTGGTCTATGCGCGCCCACGAATGCTGTTGCGAAACCACAAAGTTCAAATTGGAATCGGCGCCAAATGTAAGCGATCGGCCCAACCCGTTACGACGCGGCAGCTTAGTTGCTTTCCTCTGGCCGCATCTCTGGCAAATGGGGGCGCGTCGAAGCATTGTTGCCCTCGAATGGCAGCGATACGATTCTTGCCTTGCTTACCGCGCAGTAGTAGATTATTTTGCGAGTCGCACAAGATGCGCCACGGGTTTGCGGACATACTTCTGCGAAGCCGCAGTGCGCATTCCTGGAGGGTAAGCGAATTGGCCAGCAGCCTGACTCGAAATCAGGTGCCCCGAAAGGGGTTGTGGGTTCGAATCCCATGCCCTCCGC